>NZ_JASJVF010000039.1:0-20860 GCF_035019805.1 Cryobacterium sp. 10I1 | reverse complement strand
GCATTCCCCCGTGCACATCGGCCCCGACGGCCGCCCCGCCGACCAGGACCTGATCGACGCCCTCCACCTCGTGCTCGAGCTCGAGGCCTCCGACCTGCACATCACCGTCGGCGCCCCGCCCACGATCCGCATCGACGGCGCCCTGCGCCCGATCGAGGGCCTCCCGGCCTGGATGCCGGAGAAAGTCAGGACGGCCCTCGAGAGCATCATCTCGCCCGCAGACCTCGCACGATTCGAGGACGACCGCGAGCTCGACTTCGCGTACACCGCCGCCGGCGCCCGGTTCCGGGTGAACTTCTACCACCAGCGCAACTCGATCGGTGCAGCCTTCCGGCTCATCCCGCGCGAGATCAAGCCGCTCAAGGAACTCGGCGTGCCCGAGTCCGTCGGCCGGTTCTCGCTGCTGCCCCGCGGCCTCGTCCTGGTCACCGGGCCTACCGGTTCCGGTAAGTCCACGACCCTCGCCGCGATGGTCGACCTCGCCAACAGCACGAGGCCCGACCACATCGTCACGGTCGAGGACCCGATCGAGTTCCTGCACAAGCACAAGAAGTCGCTCGTCAACCAGCGCGAGGTCGGCCACGACACCAAGAGCTTCGCCGCCGCGCTCAAGCATGTGCTGCGCCAGGACCCCGACATCATCCTGATCGGTGAGCTCCGGGACCTCGAGACCATCTCGGTGGCCCTCACCGCCGCCGAGACCGGCCACCTCGTCTTCGCGACCCTGCACACCCAGGATGCCGCGCAGACGATCGACCGCATGATCGACGTGTTCCCGCCCCACCAGCAGGGTCAGATCCGCACCCAGCTCGCGGCGACCCTCCGCGGCGTGGTCTGCCAGACCCTCGTCAAGCGCGCCAACCAGAAGGGCCGCGTGGTCGCGACCGAGATCCTCGTCACGACCCCCGCCATCGCCAACCTCATCCGCGAGGGCAAGACCCACCAGATCACCTCGATGATGCAGGCCGGTGGCGGCGAGGGCATGCACACCATGGACCAGCACCTCGCGGACCTCGTCGACTCCGGCCAGATCACCCGCCAGGCGGCCCTCGACAAGGCCCACGACGTGGAGAGCCTGCAGCAGCTGATCAAGCGCGCCGACACGACGACCGACGACTCGTCCCGGACTATGGGCAGCGGTGGCGTCGACTACGGCGACACCTACTCCATCCCGCAGCGCTGATGTCGACCGCGCAAGCCTGGGCCTACGTCGGTCGCGACAACAACGGCAAGACCGTCAAGGGCAAACTGGATGCCTCGAGCGAGGGGGCCGTGGCCTCGCGCCTCGGCGCCATGGGTATTTCGCCCGTCTCGATCAAGGTCTCCGCCGAGGGCACCGGCCTGAATCGCGAGATCAACATCCCCGGCTTCACGAAGGGCGTCGGTCTCAAGGACCTTGCGATCATGAGCCGACAGATGGCGACGATGATCGGCTCGGGCCTGTCCCTCCTGCGCACCCTCAACATCCTCGCGGAGCAGACCGAGAACAAGCCCCTCGCGAAGATCCTCAAGCAGGTTCGCGACGACGTCGAGACCGGTGTCTCGATTTCGGAGTCGTTCGCCAAGCACGGCCGCGAATTCCCGCCGATCATGATCAACATGATCCGGGCAGGCGAGACCGGCGGCTTCCTCGATCGTGCCCTCGAGTCCATCGCGGCGAACTTCGAGAAGGAGGTCAAGCTTCGAGGAACGATCAAGTCGGCGCTGACGTATCCCGTGATCGTCCTGATCATGTCTCTCGTATCGGTATTGATCATGCTCATCTTCATCGTGCCAATCTTCGACGACATGTTTAAGGGCCTCGGGAGTGGCCTGCCGATTCCGACTCAGATTCTCGTTAACATCTCGCATTCCATGATTTATGTTGTGCCTGTACTTGTCGTGGTTGGCCTGGTCTTCAGCGTCTGGTGGAGCAAGAACAAGAACACGGAGAGGGTGCGCCGCGTCCGCGACCCGATTATGCTCAAACTGCCCGTGTTCGGGTCATTGCTGAAGAAGATCGCCGTTGCTCGGTTCAGCCGCAACTTTGCTAACATGATCGGCGCTGGCGTGCCAATCCTGCAAGCGCTGAAGATCGTCGGTGAGACCTCGGGCAACTGGGTCATCGAGAACGCACTCGTCAAAGTGGCCGAGTCCGTGCGCCAGGGTCAGTCGATCTCGGCACCGCTACTCGCGCAGCCTGTCTTTCCGCCGATGGTAACCCAGATGATCGCAGTCGGTGAGGACGCCGGCTCGCTCGAAACCATGTTGAACAAGATCGCCGACTTCTACGATCAGGAGGTCGAGTCCTCTACCGAGCAGCTCACCGCCGCGATCGAGCCGCTCATGATCGCCTTCCTCGGGGTAGTGATTGGCGGAATGGTCATCGCCCTATACATGCCGATCTTCAGCCTCGCGAGCGCGATCAAGTAGTGACGGGCGTCGCCCTCTTATTGGGGGTGCGATTGCATGCAATACCCCTCATTCATGGGTCGCCGCTGACAATGACCTGCAAATACGCTAAGAGTCCGATCGGGCCCGATGGCCGGTTCCACACCTAACTGAATGGATCTCACAGTGGTCACTCGCGCGCTCAATGCCCTCAACGTCCGCAGAAAGAAGCTCGACGAGAACGAAAAGGGCTTCACCCTCATCGAGCTCCTCGTAGTTGTCATCATCATCGGCATCCTCGCCGCGATCGCCGTTCCGGTATACCTCGGTGTGCAGAGCGGCGCGAAGGACAGCGCTGTGAAGGCTGACCTCGACAACCTCAAGACGGCGGCCATCGCGTATCAGACGACCTCAACCGGTCAGCTCCTTCCTGCGACGGTTGCGCTGATGAACGCAACCGTCACACCCAATGCAGCGAACTACACAGTTCAGCCGAAAATCAAGGTAACCGGAACTGGGGCGGCCGCCACTTTCGTGATTTGCGCCCAGGCAACGAACTCAAATTGGTGGATGGTCAGTAACAACACCTCACCGGTAGCTGGCACGGGCGCGAGCGACTGCACCTAAGCCTTCGAGGCACAGGCCAGATGCCTGCTCGCTAATGACGAGCGGACGCCAAAGCTGGCGTCCGCTCGTCTTTGCTATTACGGCAGAGACTCCCGCTGAAGGTCGAGCCGGCTTCCGCAACCTGAGAGGAACACAATGACCGCCATACGGGCACGGTTGCGGGTCAGTGTTTCAGGTTCGGCCGGGCTTTCCCTCATCGAAATCATGGTCGCCATGATGATCTTTGCGCTGATCGCGCTCGGCGTCGGTTACGCGATGGTCAGCACCCTTGCACTTTCCCGTGACAGCACGTCGCGTGAAACCGCGTCTGGCATTGCTTCGAGCGAGATCGATGCGGCGAGAGCACTCGGTAACCCCTTTGCCGTGCTTGATATCCCCGCGCATACGGTCACCACGGCAGCCTCGGAAGATTACATCGTCACGCGCACGACCGCGTGGGTCACTCCTGCGGGAGCGGTGTCGACCTGTGGAACGGGAGGCGGGGCTCTTCAATACAAGCGCATCACGATCACCGTCAGCTGGCCGAATATCCGTCCAAACTCGCGCCCGGTCGTCGTCGATACCCTTCTAGCGCCAAGCGCCCGGATCAACGATCCGACGAAGGGCACCCTGCTCATCTCGGTAAAAAACGCTCGTGGCCTGGGGCAGCCCGGGGTGACCTTTACGGCTATTTCTGCGCTCGGTTCAGTAACGACTACTCCGACGGATGCCGACGGCTGTGCCTTTGTGCTTCAAGCGGCACCCGGCGACTATGCCGTGAAGCTCACGACAACAGGCATGATCGACTCGACGCAAGTTGCGAATCCGGTCCTCACGCGTACGGTCGCGGCGGGGACAAGTGCCTCCTATTCATTCCAATACGACACGGCCGTGCGGTTCACTCTCAATTACGCGTCCAATATCGTGGCTCCGCTACCGAAGATCCCGATCGATCTCGACTACACCTTCATCAACAGCCTGGGCAATTGGGCGCTCAAAGCGACGAGCAACCACGTCGATCTGCACCCGTACACGGTTGGTTATCAGACGTTCGCCGGCAAGTTTGCAGCGACCGGATGTCCTTCTCCTGACCCGGAGGCCTGGGCTCCCGATACTCGTGTGACGCCGGCGCTCGTTGCGGTCCGCGGAGCCATTGCGGCACCTGCCCCGGGCGTCCCGGTCACAGTCAACGTGCCCATGGGCGGCGTCAACGTGACATCCGGGACGGCGGGCTGGCTCATCGCGGTATCGGACCCGGCCACCCCGGTGCCGGGCGAACCCTCATGCCTCACATCGGCGACCACCACGATGACCTACAACTTCGGGAATATCGTGCCGTCGTCGGGTGCTGTGCGCATCTCGCTTCCTTTTGGTTCCTGGAGACTTTTCACGAGTACGAGTAGCGGAGGGGCACTGACGCAGCTGCCCCAGACACGAGCGACGTTACTCACACATGGCCTCGCCCCTGACGCGACCGGCCTGTTCGTTCTGGACCCGCGATGAGGCCGGCCGAGCCGATGCGTCGGCCCGACAGAGAGTCGGGAATCACTCTTGTGGAGCTTCTTGTAAGCATGATGCTTCTGGGCTTGATCCTTGCGATGGCTTCCGGCCTGTACTCGAGCGTTGTTCGTTCGGTGTCGATAAGTCGATCCCTGGACAGCAGTACCCGGGTGGCGTCGACCGCGGCCAACGAGCTCGGTCAGGTGATCCGTTTCGGCACGACACTGAAAGTGGCCGGATCGAGTATCGCGGCGCCAGCGTTCAGCTTCGCGGGCCGGGAGAGCCTGGTACTTTTCAGCAATACCGACGTCGACGCTTTCGCGAGTGTGGCCGTTCGTCCTCCCCAACCAACGATGATTCGGTTCTCGATCGACCCCACGAGCCGCGCCCTGATCGAAAGCCGATGGACGGCGACGGCCTCCGGGGCAGCATGGGTCTTCGCCGCGATGACAACTCCCCCGAACTCAAGCCTCAATCTGGGCTCGAGCTTCGTTGACCCCGGCGCGGGAGCGCCCCTTTTCAGCTATTTCGACAGCAGCGGCGTTGTGATTGCCGCGCCGGCCACTGGAAGCATGGTCTCAGCGGATCTTGCCCGCATTGCAACCGTTCTGCTCACGGTCCGAGTTCAGGGCAACGGCGGAGCGGGCGCTGCGCCGGTCGTCATCGAAAACACAGTTGAGGTGGTCTCGTGATGTGGCTGAAAATCAGGCTCCAGAAGCGCATCCATCGTGAAGAGGGCGGAGTCGCCCTTGTCGCCGTCATTGGTCTGGCGCTTGTGATGCTTCTCCTGGCGGCCACCGCACTAAGTTTCACCGCTAGCGGCACCGTCAAAGCGCGCGACGATCAGGATTCGACTGCCGCACTCGCGGCGGCCTACGCCGGCGTGGACGAATACGGCAGCCGACTGTCCAATGACAGCACCTACGAGAAGTTCGGCAATCCGGCTGCCCCCTTCACTATCGGGACCGGAAGCACGACGACCGTTTCGATGCCCGTGCCTGGCAACGAAAACCCCGCCTTCGGTGTGGGAAGCGCGGGCACCTGGGGAACCGTCGCCGGCGCTGGAGGTCGGGCGTCGTTCCGCTACGAGGTAGACAATTCCCTCTACTCGTCATCCGGAATCGTGCGGATCCGATCCACCGGAAAAGTCGGCGCGTCGACCCGCAGTATTGTCGCCAACCTCAAGCAGAAAGGGTTCATCGACTTCCTCTACTTCACTAATTACGAATTCATGGACCCGCAGATTACGGGAAGTACCCGGTGCGTCGACCCTGCCGATGTGCGGCACGCCCCGCACGACCCGGATTGCACGGAAATTCAATTCGCAAGCGGGGACATCCTCGATGGGCCGGTTCACTCCAACGACCAGATGCGTATTTGTGGAGCCAAGTTTCTCCAGGGAGTAACCACGAGCAGTACGTTGACACCGAATTACGTCAACACCTGCCCAGGAACCCCAATCGTGTTCGGAACAGGCACCCCGGCACCGACGGGTCCCGTGTGGGCCCCGACTCTTGACATGCCGCCCACAAACGCGTCCATGCCTAACGAGACGCGCGTCGACTTGCCCGCGGACGTTCCGCGGCCGGGGTGTATGTACACCGGTCCGACCACGATCACGTTCGACGCGACTGGTCATATGCGCGTCATTTCTCCGTGGACAAAGTTCACGAGGCCGTCGTACACCGTGGGAATTCTGAGTCAGAACCCTATCGAGTGCGGTGACCTGGCCTCATTGAACTCGCCAGCAGGTGCCCTTGTGACCGTTCCGGATCAGAACCTGATTTTCGTTCAAACCGCTTCGTCGACCTCCACCGACCCGAACTACTGGGCTCCGGGAGTCACGCCCGCCAACTTCAGCTGCACCGGCAGCGGAGGAGACCAGGGCTGGACCTATGGTTCCCCGGTTGCGCTGCGCTACCCGGTGGCAACCGAGGATCGCGCACCGACGTCCACATCTGCCCTTCCGGCCTACCAGTGCAGGACGGGTGACGCATTTGTGAAGGGCGTCGTCAAGGGTGCGGTCACGGTTGCAACCGACAACTTCATTTACGTGACGGGTAACCTCACCTACGTCGATCCAGCCTTCGACGTTCTCGGGCTCGTCGCGCAAAATGCTGTGTGGGTGTGGAACCCGATGGATTGCCCGGCCTCCGGCGGACGCTCTGCCTGTACGGAAGTAACCACGGCCAATGGGGGAGCGCCTCTCGGCGACAGGGAAATCGACGCTGCGATCCTGTCGATTAATCACACGTTTCAGGTGCAGAACTATGACACGGGTGGCAGCCACGGCACACTTACGGTCCTGGGAGCTATTGCGCAGAAGTTCCGCGGTACCGTCGGCACCGGCACCGGCACCACCGGTTTCCTGAAGAACTACAAGTACGACAGCCGACTGCACGGGGCAGCGCCGCCCAAGTTCCTGGCCCCGACATCGACGACATACGGCGTGACCCAGTACGTCGACGTCGCGACTGCATTTGCTGCGGATGGGACGGCGCTGCCGTGACATCGACTACCTCGGCTGACGTTCTACCGGTCATCGTCGCATTGTGCGCCGTCGTCGGCCTCGTCGTCGGTTCCTTTCTCAATGTCGTGATCTACCGCGTTCCGGCAGGCCTCTCGATCGTGTCACCGCCCAGCGCGTGCCCGCGCTGCGGGGCCTCCATCCTTCGACGGGACAACATTCCGGTGGTCTCCTGGGCTCTCCTGCGTGGCAAGTGCCGCGACTGTCGGACGCGGATCTCGGTGCGGTATCCGTTCGTGGAAACCGGAACAGCCATCTTCTTCGTGGTGGTCGCCGTCTACGTGTGGACTGGTGGGTACTCTGCCCAAGCTGGACCCGACAGTGCGGGTGCGTCCTGGATCCCCGCAGTGCTCGTTTTGCTCGCGGTCCTGTATCTGGCGGCGGTGAGTATCGCACTGGCACTGATCGACCTCGATACCCATCGGCTGCCAAACAGGATCGTGCTGCCGAGTTATCTCGTCGGGGCAGGGCTGCTCGGGTCGGCATCAATCGTGACGGGTGACTATGCGTCGCTGATCCGTGCCGGCATCGGTCTCGCATTCCTTTGGGCCTTGTATCTGGTCATGGCGCTCGCTTATCCAGGCGGAATGGGTTTCGGCGACGTCAAACTCGCCGGTGTGCTCGGACTCTTCCTCGGTTACCTCGGCTGGGGGCCCCTTGTGGTCGGCGCCTTCGCGGCCTTCCTGCTGGGCGGGGTTTTCGCGATCGGCTTGCTCGCAACCCGACGCGCCAATCGCAAGAGTGGAATCCCTTTTGGGCCCTGGATGCTGGCGGGCGCGTGGGTCGGAATCTTCTGGGGAAACCAATTGTGGAACAGCTACCTGAGCTTCATCGGCATAACACAGTGACGGAACGCAACATCGTTGCTCGTAGTGACGTCCAAATCAGTAGAGGAATGACAACGTGACAACAAGCATCGTGGGGATAGACATCGGGAGCTCGGTTCTGCGAGCCGTCGAAGTGAGCGACCCGCAATCTGTCAAACCGATCCTGCTCCGCTACAGCCAGATTGGCCTGCCGGACGGAGCGGTCAACAGCGGCGAGGTCATAGAACCGAACACCGTTGCCGCAGCGCTCAAGCAGCTTTGGTCGTCTGGCGGGTTCAAATCCAAGAACGTCGTGCTTGGCATGGGCAACCAGCGGGTGCTCGCCCGCGACCTGAGCGTCCCGAAAATGTCACTCGCCCGCATCCGCGAGACCTTGCCGTTCGAGGTGCAGGAGATGCTTCCGATCCCGGTGGCCGAAGCCTTGCTCGACTTCTACCCGGTCTCCGAATCCGAGGGTGAGAATGGACCGGTCGTCAACGGGCTGTTGATCGCGGCGGTTAAGTCGGCTGTGCTCGCGAACGTCAAAGCCACTCAGCTCGCGGGACTGATGACTGTCGACGTAGATCTGATTCCATTCGCCTTGACTCGCATTCTCGTGAGCAGACCGGGCATCGTCGGCACGGTCGCGTTGGTCGACATCGGTGGCAGCACCACGAGTGTCGTCATCGCGACGAACGGGGTTCCGCAATTCGTGCGAATTATTGCTACAGGCGGTGATGACATTTCGCGAGCCCTGCAGGACGAACTCAAGTCGACTCCCGAACAGGCAGAATCGGCCAAGTGCGGTCTCGGACTGGCCACCGGAACTGTGCCCGAGGCGGACAAGCGTGCTGTGGAAGTCATTTACAAGATCGCGAGTGAACAGTTGACGAGCCTCCGCAACACCATCAGCTATTTCGTCAACACGCGGCCGACCAATCCGGTGGGACAGATCGTGCTCAGTGGGCGCGGCGGGCAATTGCGCGGGTTGCCCGAAGCACTCGCCGAGATGACCCGAATGCCCGTGGTCGTCGGTGACCCGTTTGTCACGGTCGGTCTCGCGCGGGACGTCGACGCGAACGACCTCAGGCTCAGCGGGTCTACATTTGCCGTGGCGCTCGGCCTCGCCTTGGGAAGTGCAGCATGAGCCGCGCCAGCAAGGCCGCGGAGCTCATCGTCGGCGGTGTGCCCCGTGTAGATCTTCTCCCCCCGGAGATCTACAAGGAACGTGCTGCTGCCGTCATCCGGCGGCGCCTGCTGATCGGTGTTTTCGGTGTGATCGCCATCATGGCCGTCGGAACCGGCGCCTCGACCGTGCTCGCACTCCAGGCCCAGAGTCAGCTGGCGGACGAACAGGCACGCACCTCGAGTCTCGTCGCCGAGCAAACCAAGTACATCGAAGTTCGATCCGTGCAGGCGAAAGTCACGCTTGTGCAGGCCGCCCAGCAAGTGGGCGTGTCGACGGAAATCGACTGGAAGAAGTACCTCGACAGCGTGCAGGCCACCCTGCCGTCCACCGTTTCGATCGACACGGTGACTCTGGACTTTGCCTCCCCGATATTTGCCTATGCGCAGCCCACTGCGCCGCTTCAGGGCGCCCGCGTCGGTACCGTGAAGTTCACCGCGAAGAGTGCAGTGTTGCCTGACGTCCCCACCTGGCTCAACGCGCTCTCCACTCTGCCGGGATTCGCTGACGCATTGCCCGGGTCTGTGACTCTGGATGCGACCACGAAGACTTACACCGTCGACATCACCATGCACGTCAATGATGCCGCGTACGCCAAGCGCTTCGCGACTGTGGGGAAATGAACATGGACAAGAACAGGATCTGGGTTATCGGGTCAGTCGTCGTCATGGTCGCCGTCCTAGCGATGGGCCTGCTGCTCGGCATCCAACCGCAGCTCGCTGCGGTCGCGACAGCCGATCAGGCGCGCGCCGCCGTGGAGGCGTCGAATGCAGGGCAGGCAGCGGTGCTGGCCAAGCTCAAATCCGACTACGCCGGTATCGATGCGCTCAAGGCCGAGCTGGTTCCCCTGCAGGCTTCCGTGCCGAGCGGCACGGAGATGCCGAGTTTTGTCACTCAGCTCGATGCGCTCGCTGGGTCGAAGTCGGTGACTCTGACCGGCATGACCGTGTCCGATGCCGTTCCGTATGCGGCTCCGGCCGCACTCGCTTCAACCGGTACGGATAGCGCCACGACCGGAACGCCCGCGGCCGTCATGCCGGTCACGAACGCGCAGATCACGGCAACGACTTTCGCTTCGCTCGCGGTGTCGATCACGGTCACAGGAAGCTACGCCCATGCCCTCGACTTCATCAGCGGACTTCAGAGCGGTCAGCGGCTCTATTTGGTGACCGGGATCACGACGGCACCTCTCGCCGCGGACTCGACCACCGACTCGAAGACGAGCGCGACAGGGGACATCACGGCCACAATCACCGGCCTCGTCTACGTGCTCGTCCCACCCGCGACTGCGGCGACACCCGCGGCGACTGCGGCCGCGACGCCGACGCCTACCCCGACGCCCGCGGCGAAATAGCCCCGAACGGCCGCCGCACCGAATCACAAATCGCGCGGCCAAGCTCCCGATCGGGGGCCGGGCATGTTGTTATGGTTGCTGCAGAGAGCTACGGCCACCCGGCCCGCGAGGAGTGCAGCATGAGCGACCCGACATTAGACGAGCGCAACACGACCCCCGAGACGGATGCCCCGACGGCCGCGTACGCGCGGTCCGAGACGGACCCGACCGACCAGCCGGCTCCGAGCGAGCCGGCGCACGCCGCCGCAGTGCCCGCTGACGAGTCGGTACCGGCCCCGCTCGCCGAGCCCGCGGCATCCGCCCCCGTCGCCCCTGTCGGCGTCCCCGAGCCGGTCGGCGAGCTCGCCGCAGACCCGGTCGGCGACGAGCATCGCCGCCGTGTCGAGGACGTCCTGGCTCGTGGCGCCGACATGGATGTGGTCGGAGGCCCCTGCACGCACGCGTTCCGCGGCGAGGCCGAGGTGCTTCACGAGCGGGATCACGGGGTTGCCGCCGCCGCGCCCCTCCCGCGCGATCGCACCGAGGTCGAGCGCACTGGCGTCGGCGAGAGTGTCGCAGACGCCGAGCATCCACTCGGGGGCGAGTGCTGCGTCGACGAGCGCCCTGGTCAGGGCGAGCTCGGTGTCGACCATCGCCTGCAGCCAGGCCGCGTCGCTCGTGAGCGCCCGCGCCCGGCTGCCGTGGTCGAGCGGAGCCAGCAGCCCGGCGTCGAGAATGGGCTCAGGCATCGAAGACTCAGGCAGCACTGACTCAGGCATCGAAATCCAGGAACACGGTCTCGTTCTCGCCCTGCAGGCGGATGTCGAACCGGTACGAGGCAGCGCCCGTCGGCCCGGTCCCTTCCTGCACGCAGACGAGGGTGTGCCGCCGGTCCGCCGGGACCGCGGCGAGCACGGCATCCGTGGCATTCAGCTCCGCATTCCCGGGGAAGTAGGCCCGGGTGAAGAGGTGGTGGATGAGCCCCCTGGCGAACACGGTGACGAGCACGTACGGCGCACCGCCCGCGACCGGGCCGGGTTCGACCGTCGTGAAGGTGTAGTGACCGCCGAAGTCGACGGCCGCCCTGCCGAAGCCCGTGAAGCCGAAGCCGTCGCGGGCGAGGGAGCCCCGTTCGGTCCGCAAGGCGCCGGTCTCGTCGGCCTGCCAGATTTCGAGGATGGCATCGGGCACCGGTTCCCCTGCGCCGTCGAAGACGGTTCCGTGCAGCCGGATCGCGTGCGGGTGGTGGCCGGGCACGAGCTCGGCTCCACCGTCGTACGGCAACGCGAACCCGTAGAACGGGCCCACGGTCTGCGCGGGGGTCTGCACGTACCGGGCGGCAGGCGACTCAGTCATGGGCTTCTTCACTTTCCATCCAGGTGGATTTCGGACCGGTGAGCACGATGTCCCACCGGTAGCCGAGCGAGAACTCCGGCACGCTCAGGTCGTGGTCGTACACGCCGATCAGCCGGGCGCGCGCTGCGGGGTCTGTGATCGACTGGTAGATCGGGTCGAGCGCGAAGAGCGGGTCGCCCGGAAAGTACATCTGGGTGATCAGGCGCTGGGTGAACGCGGTACCGAAGAGGGAGAAGTGGATGTGTGCCGGCCGCCACGCGTTCAGGTGGTTCCGCCACGGGTAGGGTCCCGGCTTGATCGTGGTGAAGGAGTATTCGCCGTTGTCCCCCGTGATGACCCGGCCGACGCCGGTGAAGTTGGGGTCGAGCGGGGCGGGATGCTGGTCGCGCTTGTGCACGTAGCGTCCGCCGGCGTTGGCCTGCCAGACCTCGACGAGCTGGTGCCGCACCGGGCGGCCCTCGCCGTCGAGCACCCGCCCGGACACCGTCATCCGCTCGCCGAGAGGTTCGGCGTTGTGCTGGATGGTCAGGTCGCTCTCGAGGGGGCTGACGTCGCTGTGCCCGAAGGCGGGCGAGTGCCGTTCGATCTCCTCGGGGTCCGCCCGCACGAGCTCGTGGGTCGGGTGCCGCAGGATCGAACTGCGATAGGGAGGGTAGTCGCGACGCGGGTGCAGTTCCGGGGCGTTGCCCTCCGCGACGCGGGCCCTGGCTTCCGCCTCGATGGCCTGCATCTCTGCGGAGATCTCGTGTTGTGACGTGGTATCGGTCATGTCGCTGATTCCTCTCGGGAGTATGGGGTCGGGAGTGGGGGCTAGAACGGGAGTCCGGAATACTGTTCGGCGAGCTCGCGCTGGGCGTGCACCGAGCCCGTGACGTAGTCGAGACGGCCGAGCTGGCTCTGGTAGTCGAACTCCATCGTCTGCAGGTCGGTGCGGTTGCGGTGCAGCAGGTCGGTCATCCACTGCGAGAACTGCTGCACGCGCCACTGGCGGCGGAGCGCCGCCTCGCCGTAACCGGAGAGGAGGGCGTCGTCGTCCGCGTAGTGGGCGGCGAGGGCGGCGGCGAGCATGGTGACGTCGGCGATGGCGGAGTTGAGGCCCTTCGCCCCGGTCGGCGGCACGATGTGTCCGGCGTCCCCCGCGAGGAAGAGACTGCCGTACGCGAGGCGGGACGCCACGAAGCTGCGCATGGGCGTGATCGACTTGTCGGTGATCTCGCCCTCCTGGAGGGTCCAGCCCGGCACGCCGAGCCGGGCGTGCAGGTTCTCCCAGATCCGTTCGTCCGGCCACTGGTCGAGCGAGTCCGCGGTGTCGACCTGCAGGTAGAGCCGGGAGACGTGCGGCGAACGCATCGAGTGCATTGCGAAGCCGTCTTCGTGCAGCGCATAGATGAGCTCGTCGGTCGACGGAGCCACGTTCGCGAGGATCCCGAGCCAGGCGTACGGGTAACTCCGGTCGTAGAGCGTGATGGCTTCGCGGGGGATGCTCGCGCGGCAGACGCCGTGGAAGCCGTCGGCGCCGACGACGAAGTCCGCCGTGATCTCGTGGGCCTCGCCCGCGTGGGTGAACGTCACCCGCGGCGCGCTCGACTCGAGGTCGTGCACGGCGACATCCGCCGCCTCATAGTAGATCGTCGAGCCGGCGGCGTTGTGCGCCGCGATGAGGTCCTTGACGACTTCCTGCTGGCCGTACACCGTGACGCTGCGGCCGATGAGCTCCTGGAAGTCGACGTGGTGGCGTTCGCCCCGGAACTGCAGGTAGATGCCGTCGTGCTCGAGGCCCTCGGTCCTGATCCGCTCGCCGAGCCCCAGGCGGGTGAGGGTCTCGACGGCGCTCTGCTCGAGTACGCCGGCCCGGATCCGGGCGAGCACGTAGTCCTGCGAACGGTTCTCGACCACGATCGAGTCGATTCCGGCGTCCCGCAGCGCCCAGCTGAGGAGAAGACCGGCGGGGCCTGCGCCGATGATGGCGACACGGGTGTTTTCTGGGGACACGGGGTTCTCCTAGCGACGATGACAGGTGATCGCACCATCTTGCGGAGTCAGCAACCCTCCAGCGCAGCCGTTTCCACTGAGTGAAAGATCGCGGGCTGGACTCACGGCAAGCAGATCTTTCTAAGAAAGCTCTCACACGCGTCTCGCGTCTGCCTCATCGAGGACAGGCACACTGTCGGATGATGACCCCGACGCCCGGTGACGGCACACTGGCTGTGGAGCCTTCCCCCGCTGAATAGGAGCAGATCAATGCGCGAGCCCATCCCAGCACCTGACAGTCGTCGGCGGCGGACGCGTGCCGGCCTCGCCGGGGCTGCACTCATCGTCGTCGTCGCCACCGCCGGCCTTGCCGCAGCCATGGTGAGCTCCCTCGCGCTCGCGGACCAGGCGGGGACGCCGCTCACCGTTCCCGGGGTCACGGTCGGAACCCCGCCGCCCGCCCCGGGCGACGCCCCGGTCGTCGCGCCGAGCGCGGTCTCCACCGGCGCGCCGTCGGTGGGCACGGTCCCGGCCACGATACCGACCACCGCACCCGTGCCCGAGCTGGTGCCTGCCCCGACGCCGGTTGTCGTCGACGACCACGGCGGTAACCGATCGGGAGGAAGCGGTGGCAGCGGCAGCAGTGGGAGCAGCGGTAAGGACTGAACCGCCCGAACGCTAAGAGAGCTCTCACCGGCGTCTCCTTCCGGGCTTAGAACCACACCGCAGAGTGGAAGCACTCAGTGACATCCGCTGAAGCGCCGGTCCCGGCGCCGTCGAAAGGACATCTCATGGCCCACCTGACAAAGAAGAGTTCCCTCGCACTCGCCACCCTCGGCCTCGCCGGGCTCCTGTCTGCGGGTATCGCCACCGCACAGGCAGACACCGGCAGGCACGGCGACGTCATCCCGACGCCGACCAGCAGTTCCAGCACGACCACACCCGGCACCATCGTCGGCACCGACGACCCGGCGACCCACGACCTCGGCGACGATCACTCGACCGACCCCGCCACGCCGACACCGACGACCCCCGCCGTCACGACCGACGACAACGGAGCCGACGATCCCGCCACCCACGATGTCGGCGACGACCACTCCGCCGCCCCGGCCGTGCCCGCCACGCCTGCGACTCCGGTCCGCACCGATGACCACGGCGTCGACGACCCCGCAACCCACGACGTCGGCGACGACCACGGAACGGACACCTCCGGCTCAGGCAACTCCGGCCACGACAACTCCGGCCACGACAGCACCGGGCACGACAACTCCGGGCACGGCAGCAACGGCTAGAACTCCCCGAACACCGATATCCGCCCGGGCTCGTCGCCGGGGACGGGAAATGGGCTGCCGGCTCAGCGCGATCAGCGCAGCCGGTAGCCCATTCCCCTGACCGTTTCGATGCGCGAGGCGCCGAACTTGGCCCGGAGATAGCCGACGTAGACGTCGACAACGTTCGAACCGGGATCGAAGTCGTACCCCCAGACCCGGCTGAGCAGCTGCTCCCGACTGAGCACCTGGTCGGGGTTGCGCAGGAATTCCTCGGCCAGAGCGAATTCCCTGGCCGACAGGTCCACCTGGTGATCACCGACGATCGCCCGGCGGCTACGCAGGTCGAGCTGGAGCCCAGGGACGCCCAGGACGGGTTCGAGGACTCTGGCGGCATCTGCCAGACGCAGGCGCACGCGGGCGAGCAGCTCATCGAACCGGAACGGCTTGGCCATGTAGTCGTTGGCACCGCCCTGAAGGCTGGCCAGGGTGTCTTCTGCAGAGTCCCGCGCCGTCAGCACGATCACCGGTAGCGCAGAGTCCTCCGCGCGCAGTCTGCGGAGTACTTCGTAACCGTCGATGCCCGGAAGGCCGATGTCGAGCACCATCAGGTCGAATCCGCCGGTGAGGGCGAAGTCGAGTGCGTCAGGTCCGGTGCGCACGACCGACGTCGCGTACCCGGCCGCCGAGAGGCCCTTGTCGACGAAGGTCGCGATCCGCGCTTCGTCCTCTGCGATCAGGATGCGGCTCATGGGGTGACCTCCGTGGTCTCTGGCGCTTCGACGCTTCGGGGCGGGAGCGGGATATCGAGCGTGAAGGTCGCGCCCTGTCCCTGCTGCGACGTCACCAGGACCGAACCGCCGTGGGCGTCGGCGATCGCCGCGACGATCGCGAGGCCGAGTCCGGAACCGGTCTCTCCCCGTCCGACCGCTCCACGCGTGAATCGTTCAAAAATGTGTTCCTGCGCCTCGATACTGATCCCTGGACCGTCGTCCCTGACCCAGAGCCGCAGCCGGGATGAGCCGTCCGCCGCCCGGTCGACCGCGCTGCCGATGTCGACCGTTCCTCCGGGCGAACCGTGACTGACAGCGTTTGCCGCGAGCTGGAGCAGGGCCTGGGTGAGCTTGTCGGCGTCGACGGTAGCCATGACAGCGGCACTCCGGCTCGACACCCAGTGGTGGTCGGAGAGCGCAGCTGCCTTGGCGCGCACGAGTTCGGTGAGGGCCGCGATGTCGGCAGGCGCCAGGTTCAGGCTCACCGGCCTGTGCACTTCTGCGAGCGCGGAGATGTCCCTGACCAGGCCGTTCATCCGGTCGAGCTCGTCGATCGCCAGTGCCCTCGTCGCTGCAACGTCGGCGGGGTCGGATTCGTTCATGAGTTCCAGGTGCCCGCGCACGATGGTGATCGGAGTCTTGAGCTCGTGGCCGATGTCGTCGAGCAGGCGACGCTGGCTGGTGATCGAGTGATCGAGCCTGTCGAGCATGCCATTGACGGTTTCGGTCAGGAGTGAGACATCGTCCCGGCCATAGGCCGGTATGCGCTCACTCATGTCGGACGCGGTGATCCGCGCGGCCGCCTCACGCAGGGCACGGATGGGACGCAGCAGACGTCCGGATACCAGCCAGCCGACGAGGCCGAGCAGGACCAGGGTCAGCGCGGCGACTCCCAGGTAGGTGCGGAAGGCATCCGTGACGGGCCGCAGCTCGGCGTCGAGATCGAAGGCGGCGCTGAACACCCCGGCGGCGGGGTCCGTGCCGACGGTGACGGGTGCCGCGACGTAGCGCACAGCCCGTCCGTTCCCGACCGCGGTGCCGAGCACGACTGCTCCGCCCGACGTCTCGGCTGTGATCCGCGTGACGAACCCGGCGTCGTCTTCGAGGCGGAAGGCGACGTCCCCAGCGGGGGCGAAGGCCGCAGCACCGTCGATGACGGCGAGTGTGGACTCATTCGTTCCCGGCCGCACCCGCTGCACGACGGCACCGAGCACGCCGGCCACCGTGGTCAGCCCGGAGTCCCCTGCGATGAAACGGGCGTCCTCGACCGTCACCTTCAGTGAGGCGTCAAGAGCATCCAGGGTTCGTTCGCGCTGCACCAGATACGCGGTCGTCCCCGCGGTGGCCATGCCGAACGCTGTGACGACCAGGATGGCGGCCAGGATGCGCACCCGGACCGACAGCAGGGGTCGCCATCGACCACGGGGAACGAGCTCCTCAACGGGCATTCCCCCATTATCGACTGCCGCAACCATCGAGCGGGCATCCCCGCGCGATCAGTCCGCAATCAGTCCGCAGCTGATCCGCACTCAGCCGGCGGCGCGGCGGTACCCGAGCGCCCTGCCGACCCCGTGGGCCGCGACGCGCACGGCCTGTTCCTGCTCGGGGCTCGACCGGGGCGTTGTGCGGGTGACGATAGACACGGCCGCAACCACCTGGCCGGTGCGGTCCCGGATCGGCGCCGCGATCGAACTCGAACCGGCTGTCATCTCCTCGGACATGCGGGCGATGCCCTGGGCGCGGATGCCGGCCAGGCGCCGCCGCAATTCCTCGGGGTCGGTCACCGTCTGTGGCAGGAACCGCGGCAACGGCCCGGCCAGGTAGGTCTGGATCACCTCGTTCGGAGCGAAGGCCAGCAGCACGAGTCCGACCCCGGTCGCGTGCAGCGGGAGGCGGCCGCCCACCCGGGAGATCACCCGCACGGCCTGGTGCCCGGACAGCTTCTCGAGGTAGAGGGCGTCGCTCCCATCGAGGACGGCGAGGTGCACGTGCTCGTGGGTCGACTCGTACAGGTCTTCCAGATAGGGCAGGGCGATCGTGCGCAGGTTCCGCGCCGTCGGGGTCTGCACCCCGACCTCCCAGAGCCGCATCCCGAGCGCGTAGCGTCCGTCTTCCTGGCGGGCAAGGCCTCCCCAGCTCGTCCATTCGCCGACGAGGCGATGCACCGTCGTCAGCGGGATCCCGGTGCGCTGCGCGATCGCGGTGAGGGTGAGCGAACTCGCCGGCGGCGCGGTGAACGCGTCGAGAATGGCGAAGAGCCGGGCGGCCACGCCGCGGTCATCGACCGGGAACGCCGCAGCGTCCTCGGTTCCCCTCGACTGTGCGGGCTTCCCTGACATCAGCACCACGCTACTCGCCCGCGCACCGGCGGGCAGCATATTGTGGGGCCATGGCGAATTCCCGCTCCGGCGACTCCCTGCTGTCCCGGCTCGTGACGATTCTCGACGCCTTCGATTCCCATCGCTCGTCCATGACGATCTCCGCGTTATCGCGCCGGGTGGGCATCCCACTCGCCACGACCCACCGGCTCGTCGTGCAGCTCCTCGACGAACGGCTCCTCGAGCGCGACGCGGACGGAGGAGTTCGCCTCGGCATCCGGTTGTGGGAGCTGGCCTCGCGGGGCTCGCGCACCACCGACCTGCGCGAGATCGCGCTTCCCTTCATGGAGGACGTGCACGCCGTCGTGCAGCAGCACACGACCCTGAGCCTGCTCGACAGCGAGAACGTGCTCTACATCGAGCGGCTCACGACCCGCGGTTCGGCGGTGAACATCACCCAGATCGTCGGCCGGCTGCCGATCCACGCGTGCTCGTCCGGGCTCGTGCTCCTGGCATACTCCCCGCCGGAGTTCCAGGACGACGTGCTCGGCAGGGAACTCGTGCGCTACACGGAACACACCGTCACCGAACCCGCAGCCCTGCGCCGGCTACTGGCCGGGATCAGGCAGCTCGGCCACGCTTCCGTGCCCGGGATCATCGTGCCGAACACGACCGGGATCGCCGTTCCGGTGTTCGAACGCGGCGATCGGGTGATCGCCGCGCTGAACGTGATCGTCCCCTTCGGCGAGGAGGACCTCCGGGCGACCGTGCCCGCCCTGAAGACCGCGGCGCACGGCATCTCCCGCGCCCTCGGCTCCGACCGGCCGCGCGGCGGCACAAGCCGGATGCCGCGGGCCGTCTGACCGGGACGCCCCGATTCCCCGGCGAATATTCCTCCCATTGAATGGGAGGGGCACGATGAGCGACCCCGACCGTTGGCAGTCTTCAGAAACGCAAATTCTTGTGTCAACGACGACGGGAGTGGGATTCGATGCGAATTCTCCAGGGCAAGCCGCAGGACCGATTCGATGTCGTGGTGGTGGGGTCCGGCGCCGCGGCGCTCACGGCCGCCGCGACGGCGGCCAACGAAGGCAAGAGCGTGCTGGTGGTCGAGAAGTCGGCCCTGCTCGGCGGGACCTCGGCGGTATCGGGCGGGATGCTCTGGGTCGCCGCCAACCATCTCGCCCGCGGCGCGGGCATCGCGGATTCGCCGGAAGACGCCGCACGGTACGTGCGAGCGGTCTCCAGGGGCCGGGGCAGGGACGAGCTCTTCGATGCCGCGATCGACAGCGGCGATGACATGCTGCGCTACGTCGAACGCGAGCTCGGCGTGGCCTTCCTGCTGCTTGATAACTTCCCGGACTACCGGATGGATCTCGACGGCGCCCTCGACGGCGGACGCACCGTCGAACCCGAACTCTTCGACGCCGCTGCCGCGCTCGGCCCCGTGCGGGCACACGTGCGCACCGACGGCCGGGCGCCCTTCACGATGCAGGAATACGAAGCCTGGGGAGCCTTCACCCACTTCCCCTGGCCAGAACTCGCGGCACGGGAAGCGGCGGGCCTCGTCGCCAAGGGGCAGGCGCTCGTCAGCATGCTGCTCGCCTCCTGCCTCGGGAACGACGTGACCCTCTCCGTCGACGCCCGCGCCGAACGCCTCGTCGTCGAGAACGGGCGCGTCACGGGCGTCGTCGTGGACGGACGCACGTTCCACGCGAATGACGGCGTCGTGCTCGCCTGCGGCGGCTTCGAGTGGGACAAGGAACTCGCCGACGGGCTGCTCCAGACCCGGCTGCACGTCGTCTGCTCTCCCCCGTCGAACACCGGAGACGGCCTCCGGATGGCCCAGCGCATCGGTGCACGGACCGGTGGGACCAGGGAAGCCTGGTGGGCGCCGATGTCGGTCATCCCCGGCGATCTCCGCGACGGGGAACAGGTCGGCACCCTGCTCCGCTTCGAACGCCAGGGTCCCGGTTCGATCATGGTCAACCAGCACGGGCGCCGTTTCGCGAACGAATCCCAGGATTACAACGACCTCGCGCGTTCCCTGCACTCGTGGGACCCCGCGGCCAATGCCCCGCTGAACACGCCGTCCCACGTCGTCTTCGACCACGCCTTCCTCGAGCGCTACGGCGTCCTGAGCCACCGCGCCGGCCGGCCGACGCCGGCGTGGCTGCTCGAAGGCGCCACCCTGGCCGACCTCGCCGCGCGCATCGACGTCGACCCGGCCGCCCTCACGGAGACGGTCGGCCGCTTCAACCACTACGCCGAGCTCGGTGAGGACCCAGACTTCGGCAGGGGCCGGAGCCGCTACGACACCTACTGGGGCGATGCGGGGAACGTCTTCCCCAACCCGAGCCTCGGCCCGCTCACCACCGGGCCGTTCTACGCGCTCCCGGTCGTCAACGGCGCCTTCGGCACGAGCGGAGGCGTGTCGACGGATGGCGTCGGTCGCGTCGTCGACGTCGACGGCGCCGTCATCGGTGGACTGTTCGCCGCCGGGAACACCACCGAGAGCGCGTACGGGGCCGGTTACCCCGGCGCAGGCGCGACCCTCGGGCCGCTGATGACGATGGGCTACCTGATCGGCCGCACCCTCGCAGGCAGCCCGATCGGCTACCCCGACCTGGCCGACGCTGCGGCGACGGCGGTCGTCCGATGATCCGCCACGTGGTGCTTTTCCGGTTCGAAGACAGCTTCACTCCCTCGATCGAACACGACTGG
Source organism: Cryobacterium sp. 10I1 (assembly GCF_035019805.1). NCBI lineage: Bacteria > Bacillati > Actinomycetota > Actinomycetes > Micrococcales > Microbacteriaceae > Cryobacterium > Cryobacterium sp. 10I1. The sequence goes on along the minus strand of NZ_JASJVF010000039.1, from coordinate 122 downwards.
CGTGCCGGGCTCGACGGTCTCGTCGGTCACGTGCCGGGGCTCCGGTCGCTGAGCGTCGGCCGCGACCTCTCCGGACAGGCCAGGTCCTGGGACTGCACGATCGTCGCGGACTTCGACACGGC
>NZ_JASJVF010000038.1:0-21194 GCF_035019805.1 Cryobacterium sp. 10I1 | reverse complement strand
CGGCAGCGAGGCGCGCCTGCTGACAACCCTGCTGGTCAGGGAGGACTCGCTCACCCTCTACGGTTTCGCGACCGCCGACGAGCTGTCCGTCTTCGAACTTCTCATCGGCGTCACAGGGGTCGGCCCGAAGTCCGCGCTCGGCGTACTCGCCGTGCTCACCCCGAACCAGGTGGCCCAGGCCGTCGCAGGTGAAGACGACGCCGTCTTCCGCAAGGTCAGCGGCATCGGGCCGAAGACCGCGAAGCTCATCATCCTGTCCCTGGCCGGCAAGGTCGTGGTTTCGGCCGTCGACGGCGCACCCCGCACCAGGCGTCCTGCCGTGGCAAGCCCCGCAGCGAGCGTCCAGGCCGCCCTGATCGGCCTCGGCTGGTCCGAGCGAGTCGCGGAGGAAGCCGTCAGGGAGACCCTCGCCGAGGCCGCCGAACCCGACCTGATCGGTGTCGCCGCCCTGCTGAGGCTCGTCCTCGCCCGGCTCGGACCGGCGCACCAGGCTTCGGAGGACCGGCAGTGACATCGGACCAGTTCGCGGCGACGCCGGACCCCGGGGTCGAGCTCACGAGCCCACTGCTCGAGGGTGAGGTCGAGCTGGCATTCGAGGGCGCGCTCCGCCCGCGGAGCCTCGCGGAATTCGTCGGCCAGCAGAAGGTGCGCGGCCAGTTGCAGCTCATGCTCACCGCCGCAACGATGCAGAATCGCACACCAGACCATATCCTGCTCGCCGGCCCTCCCGGCCTCGGCAAGACAACGCTCGCCATGATCATCGCCTACGAGGGCAACCGCCCGCTGCGCATGTCGAGCGGTCCGGCCATCCAGCACGCCGGCGACCTGGCAGCGGTGCTGTCCTCCCTCGTGCCAGGCGAAGTGCTCTTCATCGACGAGATCCACCGGATGGCGAGGTCCGCAGAGGAGATGCTCTACCTCGCAATGGAGGACTTCCGCATCGACATCATGGTGGGCAAGGGCGCAGGCGCCACGTCCGTGCCGCTCGACCTCGCCCCATTCACCCTCGTCGGCGCGACGACACGGTCCGGGATGCTCCCGAACCCGCTTCGCGACCGGTTCGGGTTCACGGCGCACCTCGAGTTCTATGCCAGCCAGGAGCTGGAACAGGTCCTCGCCCGCGCGGCGACCATGCTCGACCTCGACATCGACAGGGAGGCCATCGCGGAGATCGCCGGTCGCTGCAGGGGAACGCCGCGTATCGCGAACCGGCTCTTGCGCAGGGTGCGCGACTACGCCCTCGTCCATGGCGGTGCCGCCGACCTGGCGGCCGTCCACGCGGCCCTCGAGCTCTACGACGTCGACCCGATCGGCCTCGACAGGCTCGACCGCGAGGTCATGAACATCATCCTTACCCGTTTTGGGGGTGGGCCGGTCGGACTGAACACCCTCGCCGTCTCGGTGGGGGAAGAAGCCGAGACCGTCGAGTCGGTCGTTGAGCCGTTCCTGGTACGGATAGGCTTCCTCACGCGCACCCCGCGTGGCCGCGTGGCGACGGCAGCCGCCTGGCGGCACTTCGGGCTCGCCGATCCGAACGACGTCGGCCGCCAACCCGCCCTTCCGCTTGATGACCTATAATTCGATGTGGTTCGCTCCGAGCCGCATGTACGCACACGCTTCGGCCACCGCGCCGCAACTGAAAGGCTTTGCTGCACTATGGATCCGTTGACTCTCGTCATGCTCGCCGTACTGGCGCTGCTGGTGTTCTTTATGTTCCGCAACGGCCGCAAGCGCCAGAAGGAACAGGCGTCGCTGCAGTCGCAGATGGTCGCGGGCGCGAACGTCATGACCAACTTCGGTATGTACGGAACCATTCTGTCGATCGACGAGGAAGCAAACAAGGTCGAGCTCGAGATTGCTCCCGGAACCGTCGTCCAGATGCACCGCCAGGCGATCTCCCGCGTCGTCGAGCCCGCCGTCACCGACGAGTCCGCCGACGAAGCCGATGCCGAACTCGAGTCGTCGACCGACGACGCGCGCGCGGCCCGGCTCAATGAAGACGACGCGATCCTCCTGGGCGAACCAGAGTTCGGTGAGCGCATTGCCGACGAGGCCCCCTCAACCGATTCGACCAAGAGCGACCCCACCAAGGGCGACGCGTAACCAACCCTCGCCCGGCTCGCGTCCTTGTGGCGCCCGCACGCGTATAGAAAGCTGAGTTCCAAGGTGGCAAAGTCGACTCCGGCCAAGAAGGCCTGGCGTTCCCTGACGTGGCTGGGGGTGATCGTCATCGGCCTGGTCGCAGTCAACCTCTTCGGTGTCCTCACCGCCGGAGGGTCCTGGGCGCCCAAGCTGGCCCTGGACCTCGAGGGTGGCACGCAGATCATCCTCGCGCCGAAGCTCGAGTCCGGTCAGTCCGTCTCCCAGGAGCAGCTGAACCAGGCGGTGTCGATCATCCGGCAGCGCATCGACTCCTCCGGTGTCTCCGAGGCGGAGATCAACACGAGCGGCCAGAACATCGTCGTGTCGATCCCGGGAATCCCGGACGACGCAACCATCAACCGGATCGAATCGTCCGCGAAGCTCGAGTTCCGCCCGGTCCTGGTCGCCGCCGCCCCGTCGACGGCAGCTGTCGGCGCCGACGGCACCGCAACGCCGACTCCGGTAGCCACGGTCGACCCGAGCCTGTCGAGCACGCCGACGGCCGTACCGACGAACGGCAGCGATCTCAGCTGGGTGACCCCGGCGCTCCAGGCGCAGTACGACGCCTTCGACTGCTCGACCATCGACACCTCCAACGTCGCACCGGCCGACCAGCCGCTCGTGACCTGTGAGACAGACGGTTCGGTCAAGTACATCCTCGGGCCGGTGGAGGTCAGCGGCGAGAACGTCTCCGACGCCACCAACGGCCAGAAGACGACCCAGTCCGGTGCCACCACCGGCGAGTGGGTCGTCAACATCAAGTTCGACGATCAGGGCACCAAGGACTTCGCGACGGTCAGCACCCGGCTGAGCGGCCTCACCGGCGTGCAGAACCAGTTCGCGATCGTGCTCGACGGCAAGGTCATCTCCGCGCCACGCACCCTCGCCGTGATCACGGACGGCAACGCCCAGATCAGCGGCAGTTTCGACCAGGCATCGTCGAAGGTTCTCGCGGACCAGCTGAAGTTCGGAGCCCTGCCGCTGAGCTTCACCGTGCAGAGCCAGGACACGATCTCGGCGACCCTCGGTTCGACCCAGCTCGTGAGCGGCCTCATCGCCGGCCTGATCGGACTCATCCTGGTCGTCCTGTACTCGCTACTGCAGTACCGACTGCTCGGTTTCGTCACGGTTGCGTCGCTCGTCGTCGCCGCCGTCATCACCTACCTGCTGATCACGATCCTGTCCTGGCGTGAGGGCTACCGGCTCTCCCTCGCCGGTGTCGCGGGGTTGATCGTCGCCATCGGAATCACGGCGGACTCGTTCATCGTGTACTTCGAACGAGTGCGCGACGAGTTGCGCGACGGCCGCGGGCTGGAATCGGCCGTGGAAGCGGGCTGGAAGCGCGCCATCCGCACGGTCCTCGCCTCCGACGCGGTCAACTTCCTCGCCGCGGGCGTGCTCTTCATCGTCGCCGTCGGAAACGTGAAGGGCTTCGCCCTGACGCTCGGGCTCACGACGATCGTCGACGTCGTCGTCGTTGCGCTCTTCACCCACCCGGTCCTGCAGCTGCTCGCCCAGACCCGCTTCTTCAACGAGGGCCACCGGTTCAGCGGCCTGGACCCGAGGGCTCTCGGAGCCACCTACCGGGGGAGGGCGAAGTTCCGGCCCTCAGACGAGGTCGCCTCCGCCAAGTTGTCGTCCGCGAGCCGTGAGGCCGCGAAGCGCCAGACCATCGCCGAGCGGAAAGCATCAGAACTCGTCGGATCCTCCTCGGATCGGTCGACCGACGGGAAGGATTCCTAATGGCGAGCTTTTCCCAGTTCGGCAACGACCTGCACACCGGCAAGCGCTCCTTCAACATCATCGGGCGTCGCAAGGTCTGGTATTCCCTGGCCGGTATCGCCATCCTGATCGCGCTCGTGGTGCCCCAGCTTCGTGGCGGCTTCGTCTTCGGTATCGAATTCACCGGCGGCTCCGAATTCGTCGTGAGCGACGTCGCGACCCAGGACCAGTCGCTCGCGGTCAAGGCCGTGACGAGCATCGAGCCCTCCGCGGTCCCGAAGGTGTCGAACGTCAGCACCACCGGCATCCGCATTCAGACGGACCAGCTGTCGAGCGACGCGACCCGGCAGATGCGCACAGCACTCGCCGACGCGTACGGCGTGCCCGCCGAGCAGGTCACGGCATCGTTCATCGGCCCGTCGTGGGGTGCTGACATCACCGGTCAGGCACTCAGGGGCCTCGGGATCTTCCTCGTCCTCGCCGCGATCGGCATGGCCCTGTACTTCAGGACCTGGAAGATGTCCCTCGCCGCGATGGTCGCGCTGCTGCACGACCTCATCATCACGGCCGGGTTCTACGGGATCACCGGGTTCGAGATCACCCCGGCCGCGGTGATCGGGTTCCTGACGATTCTCGGTTACTCGCTCTACGACACCGTCGTGGTGTTCGACAAGATCCGAGAGAACACCCGCGAAGACGGACCGGAATCGCGCAGGACCTTCGCAGACTCTGTCAACCTCGCGGTGAACCAGACGCTCGTGCGTTCCATCAACACCTCGGTCGTCGCGATCCTCCCGGTCGGCTCGATCCTGTTCATCGGCGCGTTCGTGCTCGGGGCGGGAACGCTGCGCGACATCTCGCTCGCGCTCCTGATCGGTATCATCGCCGGCGCGTACTCGACCATCTTCATCGCATCTCCGCTGTACGCCCAGCTCCGCACGATGGAACCCGGAGTGCGCAAGCGTGACAAGAAGGCGCTCGCCCTGCGCGCCAAGGCGTCCTCCGCGCCGAAGACGGACGTGCGCGTCACCGTCTAGCCGCACCGGATCACCGCCAATAGCGCCGCTCCCCGGCTAATTCGAGGGGAGCGGCACGGAGCGGTCGAAAAAGGCGCGATAATTGCTGGATGCCCGGGAATGGCCGGGCGCTCGCGAACGAGGTGTGAGATGACGGAAACGACGACACCGCCACCGAACGCGCCGCTGCCCGCCGCTTCCCTCCGACGCCTCGTTCCGCGGATCTTCTCCCGCGCCCAGCCGGTCGGCGCCGTGGACACCCTGCTGCGGACCGTGCGGATGCACCACCCGAAGGTCGACCTGTCGATCATCGAGCGCGCGTATACCGCGGCGGAACGCGCCCACGAGGGTCAGGTGCGCCGCAGCGGAGAACCGTACATCACCCATCCGGTCGCCGTCGCCCAGATTCTCGCAGACCTCGGCATCGGCCCGAAGACCGTTGCCGCCGCCCTGCTGCACGACACCGTCGAAGACACCGAGTACACCCTCGACCAGTTGCGCGCCGACTTCGGCGACGAGATCGCGATGCTCGTCGACGGCGTGACGAAGCTCGACAAGGTCAAGTACGGCGACAGCACCCAGGCCGAGACCGTTCGCAAGATGATCGTCGCGATGTCCAAGGACATCCGGGTACTGATCATCAAGCTCGCAGACCGGCTCCACAACGCGCGCACCTGGGGATTCGTTCCCGCAGAGTCCGCGGTGCGCAAGGCGACGGAGACGCTCGAGATCTACGCCCCGCTCGCGCACCGCCTCGGGATCCAGACCATCAAGTGGGAGCTCGAAGACCTGTCCTTCGCGGTCCTGTATCCGAAGCTCTACGCCGAGATCGAAAGCCTCGTCAAGCAGCGCACCCCGCAGCGCGAGGAGTTCGTGCAGCACGTCATCGACGCGATCGTCGAAGACCTCAAGGCCGCGCGCATCCGCGGCAAGGTCGCGGGACGGCCCAAGCAGTACTACTCGATCTACCAGAAGATGGTCGTGCGGGGACGCGAATTCGACGAGATCTACGACCTCGTCGGCATCCGTGTCCTCGTGAACTCGGTTCGGGACTGCTACGCCGTGCTCGGTGCGATCCACGCCCGCTGGACGCCGCTGCCCGGCCGGTTCAAGGACTACATCGCCACACCCAAATTCAACCTCTACCAGTCCCTGCATACGACGGTGCTCGGCCCGAGCGGTCGCGCCGTCGAGATCCAGATCCGCACCCAGGAGATGCACCAGCGTGCCGAGTTCGGCGTCGCATCGCACTGGAAGTACAAGGAACAGACCACGGGCAAGAGCTCGGGGCCCGGCCCGCAGAGCGACACCGACATGGCCTGGCTCGCGCACATCTCCGACTGGCAGGCCGAGACCGCGGACCCCGGCGAGTTCCTGGACTCGCTGCGCTACGAAATCGGCGCCAAAGAGGTTTACGTCTTCACCCCGAAGGGCCGGGTGATCGGCCTGCCGACGGGAGCGACCCCCGTCGACTTCGCTTACGCCGTGCACACGGAGGTCGGCCACCGCACCATGGGTGCCAAGGTCAACGGGCGGCTGGTGCCCCTCGAGAGCCCATTGGTCACCGGGGACGTCGTCGAGGTCTTCACCTCGAAGAACCCGGACTCGGGGCCGAGCAAGGACTGGCTCAACTTCGTCAAGAGCCCGAGGGCCCGCAACAAGATCCGGCAGTGGTTCACCAAGGAACGCCGCGACGAGGCCATCGAACAGGGCAGGGACGCCATCGCCCGCGCGATGCGCAAGCAGAACCTTCCCCTGCAGAAGCTGATGAACCAGGACTCCTTCGCCGAGGTCGCAGCGGTGATGAAGTACGAGGACGTCTCCGCGCTCTACGCCGCCGTCGGCGAGGGGCACATCAGCACGCAGTCGGTGCTCGAGAAGGTCGTCGCGACCCTGCAGAGCGTCGAGGAGAGCGATGCGACCGATCTGCCGTTCGCGCCGAACGGACGCACCCAGACGCTGCGCAACAGCGACTCCGGGATCCTCGTCCGCGGTGCCCCGGACATCCTGGTCAAACTCGCCCGTTGCTGTACCCCGGTTCCGGGAGACAAGGTCGTCGGGTTCATCACTCGCGGCGCCGGAGTCTCCGTGCACCAGGCATCCTGTCGCAATGTGCAGTCGCTGCTCAAGGAGCCGGAGCGGATGATCGAGGTCGACTGGGCCCCCACGTCGAAGAGCCTGTTCCTGGTCCAGATCCAGATCGAGGCCCTCGACCGCTCAGGACTTTTGTCGGACGTGACCAGGGTGCTCTCCGAACATCACGTCAACATCCTCTCCGCGACCGTGCACACCTCGAGCGATCGGCTGGCGATCAGCCGTTTCGTCTTCGAGATGGGTGACACGACCCACCTGGACCGGGTACTCAACGCCGTGCGTCGCATCGACGCCGTCTACGACGTCTACCGCGTCAACGACGGGTAGGCTCTCCGAGCGCCTGCATGGCCGTTTCCGCGGCGTCGAGCTGAACGAGCGCCCTGTGGGTGTACGGGAGGCGGTCGATGGCGCAGGTGCGCCTCGCCGCCGAGGTGTCCGGGTGGCCGGCCAGGCGGAGCAGTGCACCGATCAGGGCTGACGGGGCGGGAGACTCCGGGGGAGGCCAGCGCGCGAGGTCGAGTGCGGTGCGCAGCGGCCGGGTGACGAGAAGGCCGCCCGGCAGGATACCGTCCCTGCGCACGGTGCGGGCGCCGACGCGGATCGTGTTCTCGAGGTCACAGGCGACCTCGCGGACGCCGAAACGCGGTGACGGCGGGAAGTACGCCCGCGCCGTGATGGGCACGCAGAACTGGTGGCGCCCCGGCTCGGGAGCGAGGCCGTAGATCCACGCGGCGGTCAGCCGTTCCGCGATCGCCTTGGCCGGCACCAGGAGGGCGAGGGACCGCGCCCGTTGGTCCCGGTCTTCCGCGAGGTCCACCGGGCTCCAGAAGTCGCCGACGCGGAACAGCTCTCCGTCCAGGCACAGGCTCGAGAGCTCTGCGAGGGGGAGATCGCGCGGGGAAAGGACGTCGGGGAGTCGGATGGGCACCTGGACAGGGTGCGCCCCGGGAGTACACGAAAGCGACGGGGCTCCGGCATCTGTGGACAGCTGCCGGAGCCCCGTCGCTTGTGGACGGACTCCGCGGGTTGCGGCCTACTGGCCGATGGCCTTCAGCCACGCCTTGCGGGCCTCGAGCGCCTCGCGGGCTTCCGTGATCGCGCGGGCATCGGTTCCTGCCTCTGCGGTTGCGAGTTCGGCCTCGAGCTTGGCGATCGCGTCGTGCAGCTGGCCGGCGAGGCCCTCCGTACGCGCTTTGGTCTCCGGGTTGTTCCGCACCCAGTGATCGTCATCGAGCTTGCGGACGGCCGCTTCGACCTTGCGCATGCGATCTTCGACGACCTTGACGGAGTCGCGGGGAACCTTGCCGATCGCGTCCCAGCGGCGCTGCACGGAGCTGAGCGCGGTGCGGGCCTTGGTGCGGTCGGTTTCGGTGAGGAGCGCTTCGGCCTCGGTGAGGAGCGCGAGCTTCTCGACGAGGTTCCCAGCGAATTCCTCGTCGTCCTGGGCGTCGATCTCAGACTTGACGGAGTACAGCACGTCGCCGGCGGCCTTGAACTTCGCCCACATGGCGTCGTCCTGCTTCTTGCCGCTGCGGCCGGCGAGCTTCCACTCGTCGAGCAGCGTGCGATAGGCGGGGATCCCGTCTGCGCCCTTCGGCGCGAGGGCCTCCGCCTGCTCGATGAGCTGCTGCTTGCGGTTGCGGACGTCCTTGTGCGCCGTGTCGAGCTCGGCGAAGAACGCCTTACGGTTCTGCTCGATGGTCGTGCGTGCAGCGCGGAAACGCTTCCAGAGCTCGTTGGCCTCACCCTTGGGGATGCGAGGGGCATCGTGCTGGTGCGCCTGCCACTTGGCGAACAGTGCGTCGAGGGCTGCGCTTGTCTGCTTCCACTGCGTCTTGGCCGGGTCTTCTGCTGCGAGCGCCTCGGCCTCCTCGACGATCGCGGCGCGTTCGGCGACGGCGGCCACTGCGGCGGCCTTCGATTCGGCACCCTGCTGCTCCGTGAGTTCGCTGACGGCGCCGCCGAGGGCGCCGAGACGCTCCACGAGGGCCGCGAGGTTGCCGACGGCGTTGGCGGTCGCAACGGTCTTCGCGAGGTGCGAGACCGATTTTGCGATGTCCGCAGCCGGTGCGCCGCCCTTGGCGCGCTGTTCCAGAAGGGTGACCTGTCCGTTGAGTTCGACGTACTTGCGCTCGAAGTAGGCCAGGGCCTCCTCCGGCGTCGCGTCAGGATACTGGCCAACCGCGCGTTCGCCCGACGCTTCGCGCACGAAAACCGTGCCGGATTCGTCTACGCGACCCCATGGTTGCTGATCTGTCGTAGTCAAGAGTCTCACCTTAGATGTCGATGTGTGTGTGCCCACACTGGGCCAATACCCGGTCAAGCCTATTGCAAGGCCCGGACGGCTGGAACTACTGGACGCTGAAGGCGCTGATTAACGTGGTGACCTTGGGGGCGCCGTCCGTCGAACCGTCTGCGACTCCGGCGTCCGTGATCTGCGCCTTCACCTGGTCGAGCCCGCTCGTGACATGGCCGATCACCGTGTAGCCGCCTGCGGCATCCGCCGGGATGGTCGAGTCTTCGTAGAGGATGAAGAACTGGCTGCCCTGACTGTACCCATTGGCGCTCTGGCGTGCCATCGCGATCGATCCCGCCGGGTAGACGTTGTCGGCCGGCGCGTTCTCGACGGGCCCATAGCTGTATCCGGGGCCGCCTGAGCCGTCGCCTGCCGGGTCGCCGCACTGGAGCACGTAGATGCCCGAGGTCGTCAGGCGGTGGCAGGTCAGGTCGGAGTAGAAGTCGGACTGGACGAGGCTGATCGAGGACGAGACCGCCTGCGGGGCCGCCGCGCCGTCGAGTTCGATCCCGAGGTTGATGCCGTTGAGGCCGAGGGTGCCCGTCCAGGTGCGGCCCTCGGCGAGCGTGCTCGGAGGGACGGTTCCGGTGTTCGCGCCGGCCGCAGCGGTCGGGGTCGCCGACGGTGTGGCCGTGGGTGCTGCCGTTGCGGAGGAGCTCGGCGCCGGGGTGCCGGGACCGCCGTTGAAGAAGTAGACCTGGGCGACGACGGCGAGCACGGCGACGACGAGGACGGCGATGCCTGCCACGATGTTGTCCCTGCGGCGGCGGGACTGCTGGTGTTCGTGAACAGCCCGGCGTGCCTGGTATGCGCGAACCCGGATGCGGGCCTCGCGCTCGTCGCGATCCTGCTTCTTGTTCGCTGCCACGGCTGTCCTCCGGGAATCCGCGCGGACTCGTTCCGCAACCAGCTTGAACTCTACAACGAGAGGACCGCAGCTCGGACGCCGGTGTCAGCGGTGCGAACTACGCTTGAGGCATGGTCGATGGACAACCCGGACTGCGCAGCGGCGCAACACCCCTCGCGGTACGGATGCGCCCGACGACCCTCGCTGAAGTCGCCGGCCAGCGGCACCTTCTCACCCCAGGTTCACCCCTGGTCAGCCTGGCCAGTGACAAGTCGGGGGAGCGCGGCGCGGTTTCGGTGATTCTCTGGGGTCCGCCGGGCACCGGGAAGACGACCCTCGCCCAGGCGATCGCGCACAGCTCCGGCCGTCGTTTCGTCGAACTCTCCGCCGTGTCCGCCGGCGTGCGCGACGTCCGGCAGGTGATGGAGGAGGCGCGCACGAGCCGCGACCTCTACGGACTGTCGACCGTGCTCTTCCTCGACGAGATTCACCGGTTCAGCAAGGCCCAGCAGGACGCACTGCTGCCCGGGGTCGAAAACGGGGTCATCATCCTCGTCGCCGCAACGACCGAGAATCCCTCTTTCTCCGTGATCGCGCCCTTGCTGTCCCGGTCCCTCCTGCTCACCCTCGAAACGCTCAGCGACGAGGACCTCGGGGTCGTCATCGACAGGGCCGTGACGGATGCCCGGGGTCTCGCCGATCGCTTTGTGCTGGAACCGGACGCCCGTGCCACGATCATCAGGCTTGCCTCCGGCGACGCCCGCCGTGCGCTCACGGCGCTCGAGGCGGCATCCGTCTCTGCATTGTCAGGGACGTCAGCATCGGGCACCGTGAACGATGACGATGACGATGACGGTGTCGATCCCGAAGCGCCGGAGCCGGACCTTCGACCGGTCATCACGAGCGACACAGTCGCCCTCGCCGTCGACAGGGCGCTGCTGCGCTACGACCGCAACGGCGACGAACACTACGACGTGATCAGTGCCTTCATCAAGTCGGTACGCGGATCGGATGTCGACGCATCCCTGCACTACCTCGCGAGGATGATCGAGGCGGGGGAAGACCCGCGGTTCATCGCGCGCCGCATCATCGTCCTCGCCTCGGAGGACATCGGCATGGCGGACCCCCAGTCCCTCGTGATCGCGGTCGCCGCAGCCGACGCCGTGCAGCTGATCGGGATGCCGGAAGGGCGGATCCCGCTCGCCCAGGCCGTCGTGCACCTCGCGACCGCACCCAAGTCCAACGCCGCGTACATGGCGCTCGACGCGGCGATCGCTGACGTCCGCGCCGGCAAAACCGGCCGGGTGCCGAAGCACCTGCGCGATGCCCACTATGCCGGCGCCAAACGACTCGGGCACGGCAAGGGCTATCGCTACCCGCACGACGACACCGTCGGAGTCGTGCAGCAGCAGTATCCGCCGGACGAACTCAAGGCGGTCCGTTACTACCAACCCACCGAACACGGCAACGAACGCGAAGTCTCGGCACGCCTCGGCAAGCTGCGCCGGATCATCCGCGGCGACTGACGGCGGGCGCGCGCGACAGGGCCGAATGCACTCCCGCGCCCCGTCCCGCACCGGCACGGCCGCCGGGGTCCGGTGTGGTATTCTTTTCAGGCCTACAACTGGCATCGGTATGCGGCTGCGTCCGATTCCAGGTTGGAGAGGGAGCCCTGTAGCCGGGCACCCCGTGGCACACCCCTCTGATCTCCCATGACGCCTGCTCACGTGCGGGCGCCCTGGATTCCACCTTTTCTGTTGCTCGTTCCATTGAAAGGACACCGTGTCTACCAAGTCACGTACCCGCAGTAAGACCCGCCTGTCGCGGGCCCTGGGCATCGCCCTGACCCCGAAGGCCGCCCGCTACCTCGAGAAGCGTCCGTACGCTCCGGGCGAGCACGGTCGCACCAAGCGCAAGACCGATTCCGACTATGCCGTGCGTCTCCGCGAAAAGCAGCGCTTAAGGGCCCAGTACGGCATCCGCGAAGCCCAGCTCAAGATCGCCTTCGAAGAAGCTCGTCGCGCCCAGGGCCTGACCGGTGAAAACCTGGTCGAGATCCTCGAGACCCGCCTCGACGCACTCCTCGTTCGCGCGGCAATCGCCCGCACGACAGCTCAGGCCCGCCAGATGGTCGTGCACCGTCACATCCTCGTCGACGGCCAGCTCGTCGACCGCCCCTCCTTCCGCGTGAAGCCGGGCCAGCTCATCCACGTCAAGGCTCGCAGCGAGGGCATGGAACCGTTCCAGGTCGCCGCAGCCGGCGGACACGTCGACGTGCTCCCGAAGCTCCCGCCGTACCTCGAGGTCGAGATCGACAAGCTGCAGGCCCGCCTCGTGCGTCGCCCGAAGCGCATCGAAATCCCCGTGACGTGTGAAGTCCAGCTCGTCGTCGAGTACTACGCAGCCCGCTAGGTTCCCCTGCCCGTCGTCAGACGGCATCTGAACTACGCTGGAGAGCGGATCACCCCCTACGGGGTGGTCCGCTTCGTGCGTTAACCGGTGCAGCACGCCGGGTGCCAATGCATGCCCCTCTCGGAATGGATGGAGTCACCAGTGTCAGGTGGAGATATCGCGGGCCTCGCCGCCGCCGTCGTGTTTGCCGTTCTCGTCGGGCTCCTCGCGGTCCCGCTGCTGAAGCTCGGCCGGGTGTTCGATGAGACGACCCTGGCCATCCATGAGCTGAGCCAGAACGTCACGCCGCTCCTCTCCGAAACCACGACGACCCTGCAAGAAACCAACAAACAGCTGGCCAGGGTCGACACGATCACCGGAAACGTCGCGGACGTGACGGGCAATGTCTCGGCACTCGTCGCACTGTTCGCCGCGACCGTCGGCGGACCGCTCATCAAACTCGCAGGCTTCTCCGCCGCCGTCAGGGCGGGTTTCCGCGCGGCATCCCCGACGCGCGCAGGCCGTCGGCGCGGGTAGTCGGCTACGCTGGAAAGAGGCTGGTCGAGTCCGGGATACGCCGGCCGCACCACACGCGCGGCCATCGCGCATTTCTTATCAGGGTCTCCACACCGTTCAGGGAGCATTTGTCATGAAGAATTTCATCTGGTTGGTCATCGGGGTCGGCATCGGATTCTTGATCGCGCATGAAGCCAACAACACCCGTCAGGGCAAGCTGTTCTTCAGTGACCTCGACACCAAGGCCCGCGAGTTCGGCGAGGCCATCTCCGATGGCTACCGCAAGCGCGAAGCCGAGCTGCGCGACGCGCTCGGCGACGTCGCCGACGCCGGAACGGACGCGCTCGGCGGAACGACCCGCCCCTGAGCCCGCTCAGCCCTCGCTACTTTTTCGCCTATTCATTTTCAACGAACTACGGAACCCATGCAGACTGCTGAAATTCGCGGGCGCTGGCTCGACTTCTTTGCCGACCGCGGACACACCGTCGTACCGTCGGCGTCACTCGTCAGCGACGACCCCACCCTCCTGTTCACCGTCGCCGGGATGGTGCCCTTTGTGCCCTATCTGACCGGCCTCGTCCCCGCGCCGTATCCCCGTGCGACGAGTGTGCAGAAATGCATCAGGACCAACGACATCGAAGAGGTGGGTAAGACACCCCGCCACGGCACGTTCTTCCAGATGAACGGCAACTTCTCCTTCGGGGACTACTTCAAGGAACAGGCCATCGGCTACGCCTGGGAGCTCCTGACGACGTCTGAGGCCGACGGCGGCTACGGATTCCAGGAGAAGGACCTCTGGGTCACCGTCTACCAGGATGACGACGAGGCGTTCCGCTACTGGCGCGCCCTCGGCCTGCCGGAGGACCGCATCCAGCGCCTCGGAATGGACAGCAACTACTGGTCTACCGGCCAGCCGGGCCCAGCGGGCCCCTGCTCCGAGATCTTCTTCGACCGCGGCCCCGCGTACGGTGCCGACGGCGGCCCGGCGACGGACGACGACCGGTACGTCGAAATCTGGAACCTCGTCTTCATGCAGTACCTCAGGGGCGAGGGGACCGGCAAGAACGACTTCGTCATCCTCGGCGACCTCCCGAAGAAGAACATCGACACCGGCATGGGTCTCGAACGTGTCGCCTTCCTCAAGCAGGGCGTCGAGAACATGTACGAGATCGACCAGGTCCGTCCGGTCCTCGACCTCGCTGCCGCCCTCTCCGGACGCCGCTACGGCGCCGTGCACGACGACGACGTACGCATGCGCATCGTCGCAGACCACGTGCGGTCCTCGCTCATGCTGATGAGCGACGGCGTCACGCCGTCCAACGAGGGTCGCGGCTACATCCTCCGGCGGCTGATGCGCCGCACGGTACGCGCCATGCGCCTGCTCGGCGTGGACGTCGCGACCTTCCCCGAACTGTTCCCCGCCGCGCGGGACGCCATGATGAGCGCGTATCCCGAGGTCCACGGCGACTACGCCAGGATCAGCCAGGGCGCATACGCCGAGGAGGAGACCTTCCTCCGCACCCTTGCGAGCGGCAGCACGGTCCTCGACGTCGCGGTCGCGAAGACGATCAAGGCGAAGAAGACCGAACTGCCGGGGGACACCGCGTTCCTGCTGCACGACACCTACGGGTTCCCGATCGAGATCACCCTCGAGATGGCGGAAGAAGCCGGGCTGAGCGTCAACCGGTCGGCATTCGACGCCCTGATGGCCAAGCAGCGCTCGATGGCGAAGGCGGACGCGAAGGCCAAGAAGACCCACCTCGCCGACCTCTCCGTCTACAGCGCCTTCCGCGCGTCAGGCGAGACGGTGTTCACCGGATACGAGGAACTGCAGACCGAGTCCAGCGTGCTCGGGATCATCGTGGACGGCGCATCCGTCACGAAGGCGGTCGCGGGCGAAATCGCCGAAGTGATCCTCGCCGAGACCGCGCTCTACGCCGAGTCCGGCGGTCAGGAGGCCGACGCCGGCCTCATCGTCGGCCGCGGATACGAGCTCGAGGTCCTCGACGTTCAGAAGCCCGTCAAGGGCCTGATCAGCCACAAGGTGCACGTCACAAGCGGTGAGGTCGGCGTCGGAGACCCTGCGACGAGCGTCGTCGATCCCGACTGGCGACGCGGCGCCCGGCAGGCGCACTCCGGAACCCACGTGCTGCACGCGGCACTTCGCCAGGTCCTCGGCCCGAACGCGCACCAGTCCGGCTCGTACAACAAGGCCGGATTCTTCCGTCTCGACTTCTCCTGGAACCAGGCGCTCTCTGCCGCGACCCGCAGCGAGATCGAGGAGATCTCCAACAACGCGATCCGCGACAACCTGCCCGTCGTCACCCGTGAGCTTCCCCTCGCCGAGGCGAAGGCACTCGGGGCCATGGCGCTCTTCAGCGAGAAGTACGGCGACCGGGTTCGCGTCGTCGACATCGGCGGACCCTGGTCACGGGAACTCTGCGCGGGAACCCACGTGGGTTCGAGCGCCGAGATCGGAATGATCAACCTCGTCAGCGAGGCCTCGGTCGGGTCCACGAACCGCCGCGTCGAGTCCCTCGTCGGCCTCGAGGCCTTCCGGGACCTCGCTGCTGAGCGGGCGATCGTCTCCCAGCTGACCGCGAACCTCAAGACTCCCAAGGAACAACTGCCCGAACGCATCGGCGAGCTGCTCACGAGCCTCAAGGCCGCGGAGAAGAAGATCGCGGCTTTCGAGGCGAAAGCGCTGACCGAGCGCGTCCCCGCACTCGTCGCGACCGCCCAGCGCGCAGGGGCAGTACGCCTTGTCGCCGAGAACCTCGGCACCCTGCACTCTCCCGATGAGGTGCGGATGCTGGTCACGGCAACCCGGGCGCAGCTCGGCTCCGACCCTGCGGTGGTCGCGCTTGCGGCCGTCGTCGACGACAAGCCAGTCATCATCGTGGCCACCAACGCTGCAGCGCGGGAGACGGGCCAGCGCGCCGGGGCCCTCGCGAAGCTCGTCGCCGGCATCCTCGGCGGCGGGGGCGGCGGCAAGGACGACCTCGCCCAGGGCGGTGGAACCGACGTCGACAAGATCGCGAGCGCCCTCGTCGCCGTCCGCACCACGATCGCGGGCTGAAGAATGCGGCATGGCGTGCGGGTCGGAGTCGATGTCGGCAAGGCCAGGATCGGTCTCGCGATGAGTGACCCGCACGGCATGCTCGCGACCCCGGTCGAAACCGTTCCCCGGGACGGGAACGGCGTCACCGATGTCGCCCGCATCATCGCCGTCGTCCAGGATCTCGGCGCAATGGAGGTCATCGTCGGCCTCCCGCTCGCCCTGTCCGGAAACCACACCGCGTCGACACAGGACGCCGTCGGCTTTGCGGAGGTGCTCGCCCTGGCCGTTCCCGTTCCCGTGCGCCTCGTCGACGAACGGCTCTCGACCGTCGCCGCCCAGGGAGTCCTCCGCACGGCAGGCCGGAAGGCGAAGACACAGCGCCCGGTCATTGACCAGGTAGCGGCCACCATCATCCTCCAGCATGCTCTCGACACCGAACGCGGTCTCGGGCATCCGCCAGGTTCTGCCGTTGTGCCGGCCGTTCCCGCCACGCCACCGTCGCCAGCCGCCCCGATCGAAGGGTCCTGATCGTGTCCCACCCACCGCTCGACCCCCGGGACGACCCGGCAGGCCGGAACTCAGCGGCGCCCCACGCGCACGGTACTCCTCCGACTCCTGCTCCCGGCGAGGAAACCCCGGTCAATCCCTGGGCATCTTTGCTGGCTCCGCACGCCGGGACGACGGCGTCCGGCGAGCCGGGCCACGCAGGGGCCCCCGCCGACGGCGGTGACTTCCCCACCCGCCGGTCGCTCCGCACGACCGCCCAGGCTCCGTCGACCTCACGATCGAGCCGTCGCTCCCAACTCGGCTCCGAGCCACCGCGACCGCCCAAGCGGCGTCGCAAGGGCGCGTGGGGCTGTCTGATCGCCCTCGTCGTGCTGGTGGCGCTCGTGGCGGGGGCCTTCTTCGCCCTGCAGGGCCCGATCTCCCAGCTCCAGGCGACCCTCGCTGGTCCCGCCGACTACTCCGGGTCTGGCGAGACGAAGGTCGTGGTCATGATCCATGACGGTGAGACCGGATCGGACGTGGCGAACACGCTGGTGGCCCAGGACGTCGTCAAGAGCTACGACGCCTTCTACAAGCTGCTGCTGAAGGTCACCCCCGCTCCGGTCTTCCAGCCAGGCGCGTACCAGCTCATGACGAAGATGAGCGCGAGCGCCGCGCTCACCGCACTTCAGGACCCTGCAAGCAAGCTCGAACAGACCGTCGTGATCCCGGAAGGAACGGCGGAGGCGGACATCCTCCAACTGGTCAGCGAGGGGACGAACCTCCCGCTCGCCGACCTCCAGGCGGCGTCCACCGATGTCGCGGCCTTCGGCCTTCCGGCAGAGGCCACGACCCTCGAGGGCTTCCTGTTCCCCGCGACGTACACCTTCGCTCCGGGCATCACCGCGAAGGACGCGCTCAAGACCCTCGTTGACCGCCAGTTCCAGGCCCTCGACTCCGCAGGGGTCGCGCCCGCCGACCGGTGGAAGACCATCGTGCTCGCCGCACTCATCCAGCGGGAGGCCGGCCTCGCCGCCGACTACCCCAAGGTCGCCCGGGTGTTCCTCAACCGGCTCGACCCGGCTCAGTGGGAGAGCGGGCTGCTGCAGTCCGACGCGACGGTGGCATACGGCACCGGCCACACGAACGTCGTCACGACGACGGATGCCGAACGCGCCGACGCGGGCAACGCATACAACACCTATGTCCACCCCGGACTCCCGGTCGGCCCGATCTCGAACCCGGGGGACCTCGCGATCAACGCAGCCCTGCACCCCGCAGACGGGACCTGGCTGTATTTCGTGACCTGGAACCTCGACACCGGCGAGACCATCTTCTCGACGACCGCAGCCGAACACGAAGCCGGTGTCGCCCAATGGCAGGCCTGGATGAAGGACCACCCCGAATATGGTTGAGCGCACGACACCCCCGCTTCCTGAGCGCGAGAACCACGGAAAGCCTGTGGAAGGATAGTGGGCATGCTTCGTTGGCTCACCGCAGGAGAGTCCCACGGCCCCGAACTCATCGCCATTGTCGAGGGTTTGCCCGCAGGGATCCCGGTCACACTCGATTCGATCCGCCTCGATCTCGCGCGCCGCAAACTCGGCTACGGCCGGGGCGCCCGGATGACGTTCGAGCAGGACGATCTCACCATTTCCGGCGGTGTCCGGCACGGGTTCACCCTCGGCGGGCCCGTCGCGCTGCGGATCGGCAACACCGAGTGGCCGAAGTGGTCAGAGGTCATGAGCGCTGACCCCGTCGAGACGGCGCCGGGCGAAGCCCAGAGCACTCGCGGCCGCGGCGCCCCGCTCACCCGGCCCAGGCCGGGTCACGCCGACCTCGTCGGCATGCAGAAGTACGGCTTCGACGAAGCCAGGCCCGTCCTCGAACGGGCCAGTGCTCGCGAGACCGCCGCACGGGTGGCCCTCGGTGCCGTCGCACGGTCGTTCCTCGCCGAGCTCGGCATCCGCCTGGTCAGCCATACCCTGTCGATCGGGCCCGTGCGCGTGCCCGAAGACGCTCCGCTGCCCCACCCGGACGACGTCGGGATGCTCGACGCCGACCCGCTGCGCTGCTTCGACGCGGCGACCAGCGCGCTGATGGTGGCCGAGGTCGACCAGGCTCACAAGGACGGAGACACCCTCGGCGGTGTCGTCGAGGTGCTGGCATACGACCTGCCGCCCGGTCTCGGTTCGTTCGTGCACTGGGACCGGCGACTGGACTCCCAGCTCGCAGCGGCCCTGATGGGCATCCAGGCGATCAAGGGCGTCGAGGTCGGGGACGGCTTCCTCACCACGACCCGCCGCGGTTCGCACGCGCACGATGAGCTCGTGCAGTCCGACGGCCGCATCCAGCGGGTCAGCGACCGCGCAGGCGGTACGGAGGGCGGCATGAGCACGGGAACCGTGCTGCGGGTGCGGGCAGGCATGAAGCCGATCGCGACGATCCCCCGGGCACTGCGCACCGTCGACGTCACGACGAGCGAGGCGGCCCCCGCCCACCACCAGCGGTCGGATGTCTGCGCCGTTCCTGCCGCAGGCGTCGTCGCCGAGGCCATGGTCGCGCTCGTTCTCGCCAACTCGGTGCTGGAGAAGTTCGGCGGAGACTCGATCGACGAGACCATGCGGAACCTGGAGTCCTACCTCGCACACATCCCCGGCAACCTCAAGACGGGCGCGTCGAGCGACGCCTCGCTGTGATCCCGGCGGCACTGTGACAGCGGACCTGCCCGCCGTGCCGGAACCGGCAGGGGACGGTGACCTCCCGGACTTCCCGCTCGTGCTGATCGGGCCGATGGCCGCCGGAAAGACCAGGGTCGGCAAGCGGGTGGCGCGGGTGCTCGGCGTTCCGTTCGTGGACACCGACGCGCTCGTGGTCTCCGGACACGGGTCCATCGCGAACCTCTTCAGCCGGTACGGCGAAGGACACTTCCGCGCGCTGGAACGGATCGCCGTCGGCCAGGCCCTCGCCACCAGGGCCGTCGTCTCCCTCGGTGGGGGAGCGGTGCTCGATCCGGGCACCCGCGCCGACCTCGCCCGGTGCCGGGTCGTCTACCTGAGCGTGACGGAGCAGGCCGTCGCCGGCCGGATCAAGGGCGGCAAACGACCGCTGCTTGCTGGCGGGCTCTCCGACTGGATCCGCATCTACGAACTTCGCCGCCCGCTCTACGAAGAGCTTGCCGGTCTCCACATCGACACCTCGAATCGCCAGATGGACTCCATCGCCGACGATGTCGTGGCCTGGACCCAGAGAGGGCAGAACACGCATGACTGACGTTCACAACACCACCGAGACCACCGAGACCACCGGGACCACCGGGACGACCGTCATCACGGTGTCCGGAACCGACAGCTACCCGGTCATCATCGGCAGGGGACTGCTCTCCGAGGTCGCGGAACAGCTCGGCCCGAAGGTCGGCAAGGTGCTCATCGTGCACACCTCCACGCTCGGCGCTCGCGCCGTCGCCCTCCGCGAGGGCCTGCTCGCGCACTACGAGGTGCTCATCGCCGAGGTCCCGGATGCCGAGGCCGCCAAGCGGGTCGAGGTCGCCGCGTTCTGCTGGCAGGTGATGGGCCAGGCCGACTTCAGCCGGACGGACGCCGTGATCGGCTTCGGCGGCGGAGCCGCGACCGACCTCGCCGGTTTCGTCGCGGCGACCTGGCTGCGCGGCGTTCGCCTCGTCCAGCTCCCGACGAGCGTGCTCGGCATGGTCGACGCCGCCGTCGGCGGCAAGAACGGCATCAACACCGCCGAAGGCAAGAACCTGGTCGGCACCTTCTACGCACCCGCCGCCGTGATCTGCGACCTCGACACCCTCGACGACCTGCCCCGCAACGAGATCCTCGCCGGTTTCGCCGAGATCGTGAAGGCAGGCTTCATCCAGGTGCCCGAGATCCTCGACATCGTCGAAGCGGATGTCGCGGCCGTGACCGACCCGAAGACGCCGCAGTTCCGCCGCGTGCTCGAACTCGCGATCGAGATGAAGGCCCGCGTCGTCGGCGCTGACTTCAAGGAATCCGGCCTGCGCGAGATCCTCAACTACGGGCACACCCTCGGCCACGCCGTCGAGCACGCCGAACGGTACGGCTGGCGGCACGGCGCCGCGGAGCTCGCCCGGCTGAGCGGACGGCTGTCCGACGAGGCGGCCGACCGGCACCGCAGCATCCTCGAATCGCTCACCCTGCCGACCAGCTACCCGGTCGGCCGCTGGAACACCCTGCTTGCGACGATGCAACGCGACAAGAAGACCCGCAGCGGAATGCTGCGTTTCATCGTTCTCGACGACATCGGCAAGCCGACGGTGCTCGAGGGCCCCGACACGTCGCTGCTCTTCGCCGCGTACCAGGAAATCGGCTCCTAGCGTCGTCGTCGAGGAATGGGTCCTAGAATGATGCCCTGAGCGGGCAGCGACCCGGTCGCCGACCAGAGTCGATCGGAGGACAGACAGTGAACCAGTGGACCGTGGGGTCGATAGGCGAACCCGTTCGGGATGTCGTGCTGAAACTGGCCAGGGCGCACGAGTCCGCATTCGGCTCGGCATTCGGTGCCGGAGCAGGTGCGGGGCCGGCCCGCCTCTTTCCGCGCTTCGGCGCGGAAGCCCACGCCGATTCGACCAGTCACGCG
>NZ_JASJVF010000037.1:0-22078 GCF_035019805.1 Cryobacterium sp. 10I1 | reverse complement strand
CCCGTAGACCGGCCAGAGAGTCACGGCCGCGACCATCGTCGCGAGCAGCAGCGCGGCCGTGTTCCCGACGATGAAGGCGGCGGATGCGCGGGGCTGCACTCTCCCGGTCACGCGGCAACCCCCTTGGCGAGGCTCTGCTGCAGGTCTTCGAGGAAGCCGATGGTGAGAACGCTGAGCTCGGCGACGCGCCGGAGGCTCGGCACGGACTCTGTCGCGCAGACGACGGCCACGACTTCGACCCCGCCGGGGAAATGCGTCGCCGCTGCGCGCAGCTCGGCGAGGCTCACCGTTGAGCCGTACACGAGGAAGGCGACGGAAACACCGGCGACGGCATCCGCTGCGGACTGGGCGAGCGCGCCGAGCGGCAACGCGTCCGCCGTGCGATCCACTCGGCACAGGTCGTCGAGCAGGCGGGTGATCGTCAGGGTGCTGAGCCTTTCGGCGGCGGGACGCTGCTTCGTGCCTGCCCGGTTCGGCCGGTGCTGCACCTGGTCCCGGATCGCCCGCACCCCGAGCGAACCGGCGACGCTCACGGCGAGTTCGAATTCCTCGTCGTCGGCGTAGTCGTCTGCGGCGAGGCTCAGTGCGACCAGAAGGTGACTGCGCCGGGACTCCTCGTACTGGCGCACCATGAGGCGGCCGGTCTTCGCGGTGCTCTTCCAGTGGATGCTGCGCCGTTCATCCCCCGGCACGTATTCGCGCAGGGCATGGAAGGACATGTCGAGGTTGGTGAGGTCACGGGTGGGGTTTCCCTCGAGGTCACGGATGAACCCTGTGCTCATGCTCGGAATCGGGAGGGTGCGCGGGTGCACGAAGAGATCGACACGTTCCGCCCAGACGAGTTCCCGGCGCACGAGGCCGACCGGGTCCGCGCGCACCGTCCGCACCGGCCCGATCGGGATGATCCCGCGCCGCACGGTCGGGACGATGAAGACGTCCTCGAAGCTTGCGCCCCTGGCGAGCCCGGGCATGGCGAACTCGGCGAGGCCGAGGCCGACGGGAACCTCGACCCCGACGCCAGGCAGCCGGCGGCCGGTCGGGTTGCGCACGATCAGTTCACCGGGAACCCGTTCCCCCACGACGACCCGGTCCACGGGAACCCTGAGCCGGATCTGGTACGCGGTCCGCCCGAACAGGAAGCCGAAGGAAGCCAGGACGAGCGCGAGTCCAGCCCAGCCGAGCACCACGAGTTCGGTCCAGCCGAGCAGGTAGCCGGTCGCGAGGGCGACGGCGGCGGATGCGAGCACGCTCCAGCCGAGGACCGTGACGACGGCAGTGGCGAGCCGCCAGGTCGTCGTCAGCAGCGCACCGGTCGCCAGGACGGCACGGACCGAGTGCACGAGCAGCACGGCGAGACGACCGTCGGCGGTGTCCTCGCCGAGGCCGTTCGGACGTGCGCCGCCTAGATCGCTCACGCGGCCTGCCGGTCTCCCGGCGGAGGCGTCTCGATCAGGATGCGCGCAACGATGCTCGAGGGTGTGACACCGTCGAACTCGGCCTCCGGATCGAGCAGGAGCCGGTGCGCGAGGACCGCCTCTGCGAGCTGCTTCACGTCGTCGGGAATGACGTAGTGCCGCCCGTTGGCCGCGGCGAGGGTCTTCGCTGTGCGGATGAGGGCGAGCGCCCCGCGCACGCTCGCGCCGAGGCGCACCTCGGTGGTCGTGCGCGTCGCGTCGACCAGGCGGGAGACGTAGTCGTTGATCGAGGGGTCGACGTGGACCGTCCTGGCGAGCGCGGCGAGTTCGACGACCGTCGCGGCAGAGACGACGGCGGGGATGACGACCGCGTGCGCACGCCGTCCGGCACCCTCGAGGATCCGGATCGTCGAGGCGTGGTCGGGATAGCCGATCGAGGCCTTCATGATGAACCGGTCGAGCTGGGCTTCTGGCAGCCGGTAGGTGCCCGCCTGCTCGATCGGGTTCTGGGTGGCGATCACCATGAACGGTTCGGCAACGGGGTGCGTCACACCGTCCGCGGTGATCTGCTCCTCCTCCATCACCTCGAGCAGCGCCGCCTGGGTCTTCGGGCTCGCGCGGTTGATCTCGTCGGCGAGCACGATGTTCGCGAACACGGGACCGCGGTGGAATTCGAAGGCGCCGTTGCGCTGGTCGTAGATGCTGACACCGGTGATGTCGCCGGGGAGCAGGTCCGGGGTGAACTGGATCCGGTTGCTGGTGCCCTGGACGCTCTGCGCGATCGCCCTGGCGAGGCTCGTCTTGCCGGTGCCAGGCACGTCTTCGAGCAGCAGGTGACCGCCGCTGAGCAGCGCGGTGAAAGCCATCCGGATGACGTGGTGCTTGCCGAGCAGCACCCGTTCGACCCCGGAGACGAGCCGTTCGAAGACCTCGGCGAATTGCGCGGCCTCCCCTGCGGTCATCGTGGCGGCGGCCGCCTGCTCGGTCGAGTTCGTCGGGGCATTCATCGGGCCGGTCCTTGGGATAGTCATCTCAGTGTCTTTCGGGTCTTCATGGGAACAGTCTCAACAGTTTCATCGATCTCATCGGTCGTAGTTGTACACCGGGTTGCCCGTGCCGAGCCCGAGGTCGACGGAAACAGCGAGGCGGGCCGTGCCTGCTGGTGCGGGAGCGGCGAGAGTGCAGCTGGTGGGGCCACCTGCCACGGGCGCCGTACCCGGGTCCGTCGGCACCGAACAGCTGTATCCGGTCGTGTATGCGCCGTTGTCCGGGCCGTTCGTCCAGCCGAAGACGCCGGTTGCCGGGTCGTAGGCCAGGCCGGTCACGGCGAGGCTGACGGATGCCGCCGGTGCCGTCATCGTCGCGGACCAGGCCCCACACGTGCCCCAGGTGGCCGAGGTGTCGCACGCGCGCACCTGGTAGCTGAACGGTGCGCCGAAGACCGTCGGGGTCAGCAGCTGGCGTGGCAGGGCGGTCGCGGTGAAGGTCGCGCTCGCGCCGGGGGTCCCCGTCGCGGCGTCGACGGCCCGGACTTCATAGCCCGTGACGCCGGCGCCCGGGCTGACCGGCGTGATCTGCAGGTCGTATGCCGTGTCGTGCATCCCCATCGAGGCTCCCGGGTCGGTGACCGCGCCGGGAGTCGACTGCACCTGAACGGTGGTGACCTGGCTGTTGGTGCAGCCGGCCCTGTTGTATGCCCAGACCACGAAGGAGTACGACGCGGTGTCCGAGGTGAGTCCGGTGAAGTCGACGCTCGTGGCGCCTGCTCCGAGGTTCCTGAGCTCGGCGACGTTCGCGCCGGTGTGGGGAACGACGACGGTGCCGGGGGCCGGGGAGGTGACCGTGCACGCCTGGTTCCCCGTCGGCACCGTTCCGTTCGTGAGGCGTTGCACGAAGTATCCGCCGACGGGGTCGCCGGAACCGGAGAAGGCATCCCACGCGACGTGGACGGTGCCGGCGGCACCGGCCGATGCGGAGACCGCGCCGGCCGTCGGCGCACCGTAAGGCGTGCCCTGGGTCGAAGCGGATGTCCACGCTGAGAGGGCGGGATATGACTCGTTGCGGGCGCTCACGCTCACCGGAACGAATGCGCCGTTGGCGAGGCCGTTCACCGTGAGCGAGCACCGGGTGGCCCCGCAGCCAGGACCCGTCGCGTTCACGGCGGGCTGGGCCGTGCCGTTGACGGTGACCAGGTAGTCCGTAATCGGGGAACCCGCACCGTTCGGAACGGGTGCCCAGCTGATCGTCAAGCCGCCGTTGAGCGGCGCGGCCGCGAGATTTCCGGGCGCCGACGGCACGACATCGGACCAGACGGTGTCGGCGAGCGCGGTCGTCGCGCCGAGGCCGAGGCCGTTGCGCGCTGCGACAGAGACGCGGACAGCGTTGGCCCGCCCGTTGCCGCCGGTCGGGACCGTGCACGAGGTCGCCTGGCAGGTGGTGGTGCTGATCGCTGCGCCCGTCACGGCATTCACGAGGGTGATCTCGTAGCCGGTGACGGCGGAGTTGTTGGCGGCGCCGGGGTTGAAGGCGACCGCGAGACGGGTGTCCGAGAACCCGGTCACGGAGAGGCTCGTCACCGGGTCCGGCCGGTCCTGAACCGAGATCCGCACGGTGCCCCAGGCGTAACGGTTCGGGTCGTTCGTCGCGTCGGCGACCTCGTACTCGAGGTTCGTGTCCGCGGCAGCGGCGTTCGCTGCGACCTGCACGCTGAGTGTGCTGTTGTCGGCGCTCGGGGTGATCCTGACCCCGGCAGGGATCCCGGCACCGCCGAGTCCGCGCACGGCGACGACCCGGAGCGGGACCTGTGGGAACGGGTTGGCCGCGCCGTCGTTGGCGAGCACGTCGACGACGGTCGTCTGGCCGCGGGGGGCGATCGCGACATCCGCCGCCGGGATGGCGAGCGGCCGGGTGGACGCGACGACACTCATCTCGATGCGCCCGGCCCGACCGGGCGTACCGCCGGCCGAGACGCCGATCGTGATGGACCCGTGGCCGCCCTGCCCACCCGAGGCCGGCAGCGTCGTGGTCCTGGCGTGCAGTGTCAGCTGCTGGCCATCGAGCGAGTAGTCGAATCCGACCGGTTTCGGGTCGAGCACCGAGTACACGAGGGAGGCCTGGTCGTTCGGGTACGGGTAGGACGTCAGTTTGGACAGGTCGATGACCTTGGTCTGGTCGGGTTCGAAGTCGAGTACGGCGCCGTCGAAGGCCGGCGGCTGGTTCGCCTGCGGCGTCACCGTGATCGGGAGAACGATCGTGGCCGTGTGGCCATCCGGGTCTCCTGCGCCGGTGCCGTCCGTGACGACGAACGACACCGAGGCCGGACCGTAGTACTGGTCCGCGCTCGTGAAGGCGATGCTCGTGTCCGAGGTGGCGAGGTCTGCACCGTTGGACCGGGTGGCGTGCACGAGGCTCCGGTCGGTGAGGCGCACCTGCTTGCCGCCGACGGCGACGACGTAGTCGTTGATCGGGATGGTGAGGTTGGCGCCGCTCGCGACGGTGAGCGCGGGAACGCCCTTCCGCAGTTGCGGCAGGGCGTCGGTGTACCCCGGCACCCAGATGAACGCGAGGGCGGTGATGCTCGCGTCGTCGGGGTTCGCGACCTGGAACGGGATGATCTGGCTCGTGGCGTGCACGGTCACCCGGACGCGCTTGGCGTCTGTGACCCTCGCGGAGTCGGCCCAGGACTCGGGGACGCTCAGCGCCAGGCCGCGGGCCGGCCCGTCGGCGAAGGTCACGTTGGCGAGAACGTCGACGTCGACGGTGCCGCCCGCGAGCACGTCGGAGAGGGTCAGGTGGGTGTCCCTGGCCTCTGGCCTGGCACGCGGGGCATCCGCACGCACGACGACGGTGAGGAATGTCGAGCTGGTACCGCCGCGCTCGTTGCTGATCTCGTAGATGAAGCCGAACCGGCCGGGTGTCGCAGGAGCCGTGACCGCGATGGTGTCCCCGGCGATCATGGCCGTGCCGTGGTCGGCCGCGAGGTCGGCAGGGGTGCCGCTCGGTTCGACGGCGCTGATCGTGAGCCGGCCGCCGTCGGGGTCCGAGTCGTTGGCGAGCACGTGAACGGAGACGGTGCTTCCCGGACGCACCACGACGTCGTCGGGGGCCGCGACAGGGTTGCGGGCGCCGTCGAGGCGCGGGCTGATCCCGATCCGCACGGTGCCGATCGCCCGAGCGCCGAGGGCGTCGACGACGGCGTAGCTGAACGTGTCGGTTCCTGCGGAGTATTCCCCGGCCTGGTACCGGAACGTGTCCGTCCCGTCCGCGGTGACGGATCCCTTCTCCGGGTTGGTCTCCTGGCCGACGAGCTGGACCGAGTCGCCGTCAGGGTCGATCCCGGTGAGCGGGATCGACACTTCGACGGTGCCGCCGGAGAGCACCCGCGCGGTCACCGTCTTCGGGACGGGCGGATTGTTGGTGCTCGGGTCGGCTTCGCGCACCGAGATGCGCACCTCCGCGTTGGCATACTGGCCGTCGGGGGCGTTCACCCGGTACACCGCGGTATACGTGCCGGGGGTGGCCGGCGCGAGGTAACGCAGCACGGTTCCCGCGGCGAAGAGCAGGCCTGCGCCCGGGGGCAGGCCGGAGGCGAGGACGGGGTCCAGGGTCAGCGAGTCACCGTCCGGCTGTTCGTCGTTCGCGAGGACCGGGATGTCGATGGTGTCGCCGACCCGGACGGTCGCGGTGTCCGCAACGGCGATCGGGGCCTGTTTCTGACCGAGCGCGGGGATTTCGACGACGGTGACGGTGCCCTCGGCATCGGCGAGCCCGTTGCTGATCCGGTACCCGAAACTGAGCCCGCCGTCCGGCAGCGGACGGGTCAGGGTGACCCGGAGGATCCGCTGGTCGAGGATCTCGATCCGCATGCCGCTGGACGCCGGCACGTTCATCGTCCCGGTGATCAGCAGCACTCCGTTCGCAGGGTCGAAGTCGCTCGCGAGCACGTCGACGAGGGTGGCCTGCTGGCCTCGGATGAAGGCCGTGTGGGGAACGGTGACGGGGGTGCTGTTGGCGTCGGCGGCGGGAGCGACGTCGACGCGCACCCTTCCCGTCGCGGTGAGCTGCCCGTCGGTGACCGAGTACTCGATCTCGTGGACCCCCGGGGTGCTGCTCAGGAACCGGAACGCACCGGAGGCGAAGTCGGGGGTGATCGTGGCATCCGGCTTGGCAGGGACGCTCGAAAGCCGCAGCGGCGCCGACCCGCCGCGGGCGTGGTCGAGCGGGGACACCGAGACTTCGGCCCCCGCAGTCGCGAGCACGATGAAGGAGTCAGCAACGATCGGCACGGCGCCGCTCGCGCGCACGGAGACGGTCAGCGAGCCCGTGCCGAGCAGGCGGCCGTCGGAGACGCTCAGGCCGACCCGTTTGTCATCAGCGTTCGTGCCGGCATCCGTGAAGACGACGGCGCCTGCGGGGGTGAAGCTCAGCAGGTCGGGGCCCGCGGCGGACGCTGAGGCGAGGTAGACCGGGTCGCCGTCGGGGTCGATCCAGTCGCCGAGCACCTGGCTTGTCACCCGGCCGCCGGCACGCACGGTCGCGTGGGTGGTCCGCACCTGCTCGGGAGCGGAGTTCTCCCCCGGCGCCCTGAGAGTGACGGTGACGGTTGCGGATGCGCTCCCGCCACGGCCGTCGTTGATCGTGTATCCGAAGCGAAGCTGACCGGTTGCCGCCTCCGCGACGGTGAGCTGCACCTGCTGGTTGTTGCCGACGAGGTCGAGCCGGCCGTCGGTCGCATCGATCGGTGTGACCGATTCGATCACGAGCACGTCCCCGTTCGGATCGGAGTCGTTGAGGAGCACGGGGAGGGTCACGATCCGGCCGGGCCGGGCTCCGAAGGAGTCGTCCACGGCGACGGGCGGGGCCTGCACCTTGTCGTAGACCGGAGGGGTGTCATCGCCGTTGGTCTCGATGCGCTGGGTGTCCGGGGTCGTGTCGATCAGGTCGGCCCAGTTGTCGATCAGCTGGTTGTCGCGCTGGACCGCCCAGGTCGAACCGTTGTGCGCATCGTTCAGCACGAGCCCGGTGCCGTTGCGCCGGAAGGCGAGCCTGGCGTTGTCGTTGAGCCCGGTGAGGGTCGTCGTCGTGCCGGACTGCGTTCCACGGGAGCCTCCGGACGCTCCCGACGCCGAGACGCCGGACCCGGCGTCGCCGCAGTCGCGCCAGGCCGTGCCATCCGACCAGGCGGCATAGGCGCACTGTCCGGCGGTGTCCGGGGCCGCCGCTGTGCCGTTCCGGCCGCTGACGAGCACGGTCGGGGCGCCGCCGGAGAGCGGGACGGCGACGAGCCCCTGCTCGTGGGCGATCAGCACGCGGGAGCCGGAGAGACTCGGCTGCTGCAGGGCGGGGGCGCCGCCGTCGACGATCAACCCGGACAGGTCGACGTCCCTGCCATCGAGGAACAGGTGCCGCGAGGTCGCGTTGAGCAGCGCCCAGGCGCCGTTCACGCTCGTCAGCTGATAATCGTCGCCCGGCGACCCCGCGCTGAGCGTCTGGCTCGAGGTGACCGTTCCGCTTCCGGAGGGCGCCTGGGCGAGGGCGCCCGTCGCGGGAGTGAATGAGACCAGGGTTCCGGTGTCGTCAACGCTCACGACCGAGCCGGCGCCGAGGGAGAGGGTCGGCGCGGTCGCCGTGTCGAAGCTCGCGAGCCGGCTCGTCGGGGTCTCCCACACATCGCCGTTCGAGGCGATCAGGGTGCGGGTTCCTGCGAGGAACACGGCGGGCGCCCGGGGCGGCAGTGCAACGCTGCGCACGATCGTTGCCGTGGCCGGGTCGAGGATGTCGAGGGAGCTGTTGCCGGTGTCGAGCACGAGGACCGTCGCTCCGGACTGGAGCACGTCGAGATTGGAACTCTCGCTCGTCACGACCGTGTTGAGTTCCATCACCGCCGTGTTCGCCCGGCCGACAGCCTGGCGGGTCTCGTTGGTGACCCAGACGGCGGCATCGCCGAGGTCAAGACGCTGGGCGGTGTACCCGCCGGACACGACAGCGGTCGTCACGACGAGGGCCAGGACGAGCGTTCCGCCGAGGGCCGTCGCCCACGCCGAGCGGTGCGCAGCGAACTGGCGGGAGACCCAGAGACGGATCACGAAGCGTCGCCGCCTCTGGTCAGGTCACCGCGCGTGCTTCCGGTCACGGACCCGCCGGCGTCGACGCACTTCTCGCCGCTCGCGCCCCCGGTGCGCCCGTCCCGGTTCACGGCGACGCTTGCGCAGACCCTGGCCTGTCCGTGCGGGTCGACGCTGAACTCAGTGCCCTTCTGGATGCTGCTCTCTCCGGTGCGGAGGGTGATCACGTAGCTGTCCCCCTGGGCGATGCCCGGGTCAGCCCAGCCGAACACGACCATGCCGTCCCGCAGCTCCCCGGAGACATTGCTCACGGTCGGCAGCCCTGGCGTCGCCTGGTGCGAGAGCGCCGACGCCGTAACGACGGCGAGAACGACGATGACGACGGATGCCGCAACGAGCGCCCAGACGAGCACCGAACGCCGCCAGACCCCCGGCACCGAGCCCCTGGCTGTGGCGCGGGACCTGCCCCTGGCCGTGCCCGCGCTGCCCGCAGTCCCCGCCGAACCGTCGAACCCAGAGGGGCTGCGCGCGCCGGAGGTGTCGGCGAGCGCGCCGGCCGCCGAACGGCGCCCTCGTGGCGCCTGATGCACCCGGCGGCGGCGCGGCTCCTGGTACGCATTGATCGAATTCACGGCGGAGATGCGGGTGCGGTCGTCGTCGTCGACGCCGTTCTCAGCGGCCCAGTCCTCGTCGGCGACCTCGAGCCGGGTGGGGAGGAGGCCCAGTTCGGCCTCGACGGACTGCAGCTCCCTGATGAGCTCGAGCATGCTGCCCTGGCGCGACTCCGGACGCCGGGACATCGCGCGCTGGAGGATGAGCTCGAGCCTGCCCGGGACATCCGAGCGGCCGATCGCCGGGACCCTGGCCTTGTTGATGCGGGAGATGAGCTGGGCCGAGCTGTTCTCGGCGCCGGGAATCTCGAACGGCGAATGACCGGCGAGGAAGGAGTACAGGGTGGCGCCGAGGGACCAGACCTCGGAGGCGACGGAGCCGGAGACCTCGTCGAGGAGGACTTCCGGAGCGGACCAGGGGATGGACAGCCCGACCGCTTCGACGTTTCTGGTCTCGCTCACCGTGGCCGCGATGCCGAAGTCGCCGAGAACGGCATGCCCGTAGCGGGTGACGAGGATGTTCGAGGGCTTGAGGTCCCGGTGCAGCATGCCGGCCTGGTGCGCGGCCTGGACGGCGTTCGCGATGGTGATGCCGACCTGGAGCACTTCAGGGACGCCGAGAGGCTCTGTGCGGTAGCGCTGGCTGAGCGCCGGAGAGCACTGTTCCATCACGAGGTATGGGCGTCCGTCGGCCGAGACGCCGGCCTGGAAAACGGTCAGGATCGACGGGTGCGAGCTCAGCGAGGCCATCAGGTTGGCCTCGGCCTGGAACAGCTGCCGGACCTGGTCGTTGACGACCTCGGCGAGGAGCACCTTGACCGCGACCTGTCGGCGCGGAAGGTCCTGCTGGTAGAGGAAGACGTCGGCGAAGCCTCCGGAGCCGAGCACCCGGAGGTAGGAGAACCCCGGCAGGTTCGGGGGCGTCGACGGTAATCGTCGCTGCATCGCGGCCTCCCCGTCTCGCTCTCGCCAATGGTCCCTGGACTGGTCCGTGAACGCGCATCGAACGGGTATCACGACTGGCGTCACTCAAGTTTAGGCAGTTGCCCCGCACGTGTCCGGGATGCTGCTCCCCCAACTCAGGGGGTGTCGAAATCAGTGCGTGTCGAGATGGCCGATGTCGAGCGGGCCGGTGTCGGCGTCCTGCGAGGCGGACGGGCCGCCGGTTCCCAGGTCCTCTTCACGGTCTTCGCTGTCTTCGCTGTCTTCGATATCGAGGACGTCGAGGACGATCACCGTCACGTTGTCACGACCGCCGTTCTCGAGCGCGGCCTCGACGAGCGCCTTCGCGGCGTCGTCCGGGTCCGGGTTCGAGATCAGGAAATGCCGGATGCCGTATGCGGTGAGTTCCTTGGTCAACCCGTCGGAGCAGATCAGGAGGCGCATCCCCGGGTGCACAGGCAGCACACGGTAATCGGGGATCGGCGCCTCGTGGAACCCGACGGCGCGGGTGATGATATTGCCGTGCGGATGGACATCCGCTTCGTCGCGGGTGATCCGGCCCGCGTCGACGAGTTCCTGCACGACGGAATGGTCGATGGTGATCTGTTCGAGCACACCGGAGGTGAGCAGGTAGACCCGGGAGTCGCCGATGTTGAACACGACCCACTGGGGAGCGCCGGACACGAGGGTGAGTGCGGCTCCCGTCACCGTGGTCCCGGTGCCGAGGTCGGTCACGCCGACTCCGGACGCCATGTCCGTGACCGCGAGGCCGAGCGCCGCGTTGATGGCCGCATTCTGCGGCGAGTCCCGCCCGGCAAGTTCGGCGAGCCGGTGCACGACGGCCGCGCTCGCGACGTCGCCAGCGGAATGCCCGCCCATGCCGTCCGCGACCGCGAATATGGGCGGCGCGGATATCAGGCTGTCTTCATTGACTTCGCGGCGATGCCCGGTGTCGGTGAGTGCGGCCCACGCGAGCGAGACCGTCTTCTTCACCGAGGGGAAAGCGACCTCGAATCCGCCTGAGCCTTGACCAATCTGGGTCACGGGTGGTGCCTTCCACGATGTGCTGGGAAATACGGAGCCGACTCGGTGCCGCTCGCCGGGATGATCTCGATGATGTTATCGTCCCCGATGTCTATTCTCGTACCCGGAGGCACAGTTCGGGAATCGCCGGGACGGAGCCGCTCCCTGCGCCCGTCCGCGGAGACCACGATGGTGCCGTTCCGGGAGCCCGCGTCAGTGACGACGATGACGTCCCCCACCTGCCGGATGTCGACGTGGGTCGCGGACACGAGCGAGCCGGCAGAGACGACGGCCACGAGAGTGATGCCCGGCCCGACGGGGATGCGCGGCTGTGCGGGGCGCCTGCCCAGCCGATATGGACGGTCGAGAGGGAACTCACGGCCGTCGGACAGCCGGAACCGGGCGAGTGGCGGACGGAGGGCTGCGCCGGTCGCGGTGTCCTCGGTGTCCTCGGTGTCCTCGGTGTCCTCGGTGTCCTCGGTGTCCTCGGTGTCCTCGGTGTCCTCGGTGTCCTCGGTCTCCTCGAGCTGGCGGATCACGGTGTCACCCGCCCCGCGGATCACCGTGTCGTCCGGCCTGCGGATCACCGTGTCGTCCGCCCCGCGGATCACCGTGTCGTCCGGCCTGCGGATCACCGTGTCGTCCGGCCTGCGGATCACCGTGTCATTCGGCAGGCGCATCGCGGTGTCGTCCGTTTCGGCCGCCAGGCCGCCTGGCGACCAGCGCGCCGTCCGGCCGACCACTGTGCCCTGTTCGTTCCCGGTTCCGCTTCCAGCGGGTACGGCGGCGGGCGCCGCCGTGTCCGGGGAACCGATCACGACGACGGTCACTGCGGAGAAATCGGCGAGGTTCCAGGGCCGGATCCCCTGGTCGGTGAAGCGTCGTGATCCGCCGACCGAAAACACGTCGACGGCGATCTGTCCGCGCACGACGACGGTCACGGCGGACTCATCCGCTGCTGCACGGATCACGAGCGCGAAGGACTCGAGTGCATCGGAGCCACCGAGCGGCAACAGTCCGACGAGGGCCTCTGCCGAGACGCTGGCGTCTCCGGCCCTGCTCGAGAGCGCCGTGACGAGGCCACGGGGCGCGTCGGTCGGGACCGCGGCGACGAAGGAGCGGCCGGCCACGAACATCCACTCTGGGTCCATGGGACTCCCTTCGTCCTCCTAGGATCTTCACCGTATCCCGAGTACGCGGATCCGCCGTGCGGCGCGGGGAGACCCCACGCACCGGCAAAACCCTCCGAGATATGGAATCCGCAGCATTTGCCGTAAAAAGCTGCGGAATCGCTTGCCGGGGGAGGGTCTCGCTGGCATAATCGCTGGATGGTCGCAAACGGACGTACCACGCCGGGCAAGCCGGTACCCCTCGATGACGTCTCGAAGAAAATCATCGAGCAGCTGCAGGTCGACGGGCGCAGGTCGTACGCGGAGATCGGCAAGGCCGTCGGACTCAGCGAGGCCGCCGTGCGCCAGCGGGTGCAGAAGCTCACGGATGGCGGGGTCATGCAGGTCGTGGCCGTCACCGACCCGATGCAGCTCGGTTTCTTCCGCCAGGCCATGATCGGCATCCGTGCCTCGGGAGACACCCGGATACTGGCGGAACTGCTCGCCGCGATGCCGGCCGTTGACTACGTCGTGCTGACAGCAGGCTCCTTCGACATCCTCGTCGAGGTCGTCTGCGAGGACGACGATGAGCTCCTCGACCTGCTCAACTCCCAGATCCGCAACCTCGACGGGGTCAGGTCCACTGAAACATTCGTCTATCTCAAACTCCACAAACAGTTCTACAACTGGGGAACACGGTAAAAAATGACACTCTCAGAACCCTTGCTCGAATCCGTTCCCGCTTCGCCCGCGGTCGTCAGCGCTGACGCAACCGGTGCGGATGCCGCCGCTACGCCGGAGGATGCCGGGCCCACCGTCTACACGGACGCCGAGAACGCGGCCATGCAGCAGAAGGCCAAGGACCATCTCTGGATGCATTTCTCACGCCAGTCGGTCGTCGAATCCGGCGCGGGCGTTCCGATCATCACGAAGGGCCTCGGACACCACATCTGGGACTCGAACGGAAAGAAGTACATCGACGGCCTGAGCGGCCTCTTCACGGTCAATGCCGGGCACGGGCGCAAGCGCCTCGCCCAGGCGGCCGCCAAGCAGGCGGAGGAACTCGCGTTCTTCCCGATCTGGTCGTACGCGCACCCGAACGCGATCGAGCTGGCCGACCGGCTCGCCTCGTTCGCTCCCGGCGACCTCAACCGCGTCTTCTACTCGACAGGTGGCGGCGAGGCCGTCGAGACCGCGTTCAAGCTCGCCAAGTACTACTGGAAGCTTCAGGGCCGCCCGACCAAGCACAAGGTCATCTCCCGCAATGTCGCCTATCACGGCACGCCGCAGGGAGCCCTCGCGATCACGGGTATCCCCGCGATGAAGGAAATGTTCGAACCGGTCACCCCAGGTGGCCTCCGGGTGCCCAACACGAACTTCTACCGGGCGGACGAGATGGGCTCCGGCTTCGGCGACGACATCGAGAAGTTCGGCCTCTGGGCGGCGAACCGGATCGAGGAGATGATCCAGTTCGAGGGGCCTGAGACGGTCGCCGCCGTGTTCCTCGAGCCCGTGCAGAACTCCGGCGGATGCTTCCCGCCGCCCCCCGGCTACTTCAAGCGCGTGCGCGAGATCTGCGACAAGTACGACGTGCTCCTCGTCGCCGACGAGGTCATCACCGCGTTCGGCCGGATCGGGAACATGTTCGCCTCGACGACCTTCGGCATCGAACCGGACATGATCACCTGCGCGAAGGGCATGACGAGCGGTTACTCGCCGATCGGCGCGACGATCGTCTCCGACCGCATCTACGAGCCGTTCAAGCACGGCGACACGACGTTCTATCACGGCTATACCTTCGGCGGGCACCCGGTCTCCTCCGCGGTCGCGCTCGCTAACCTCGACATCTTCGAGGAAGAAGGGCTCAACGAGAACGTCCGCACGAACTCGCCGATCTTCCGCGCCGAGCTCGAGAAGCTGCTCGCGCTGCCGATCGTCGGCGACGTGCGCGGCGAGGGCTACTTCTTCGGGATCGAACTCGTCAAGGACAAGGGCACGAAGGAGACGTTCAGCGACGAGGAATCCGAACGCCTGCTTCGCGGCTACCTGTCCAAGGCGCTCTACTCCGCCGGGCTGTACTGCCGCGCCGACGACCGCGGCGACCCCGTCGTGCAGCTCGCTCCCCCGCTGACCATCGGTCCGTCCGAGTTCCGCGAGATCGGCGACATCCTCTACGGCGTGCTCGCGGAGGCCCCGAAGTACCTGTAGGAGTCGCGGGCAGGACACCGAGCGCTGGGGTTCCGCCGTTTCGCTTGTGGTGCACCACCGGCGGAACGGCGGAGCACCCGCGTTCGACCCCGCAGTGCCGCTCGCGTGGTCGATCAGGTGTCACCGGCGTCATCCGCCGGCACCGCGAACGCCCACTCGGGCAGGTGCCCGGCGGAGACGACGGTGAGCAGCAGCCTGGCCATGCCGTATTCCGGGTCGATCGCCAGGGCCTGGTCGATGAAGATCCCGGCGACCGAGCTGCGCCCGAGCGCCCACGACAGCCAGGCGAGCATGCACAGTGGCGCGGGGCGCACTCGTTTCGGAGCTAGCGCGACCAGTGTCTTCAGGAGGTCGATACCGCGTTCGATCCGTTCAGGGTCAGGACGTTGCGAGACGGATCCGAGCATGAGGTCGCCGGTCTGCGCGAGGTCCCCCGTTGCGCCGGATCCGGCCTGCTCCTCTGCGACGATGTCGTCCATGCTGCGGCCGGTCTCGCGCTGGATCGCGGCATACCGTTCGTTCAGTTCGTGCGTCACCCGCCCGATCTCCTCGCCGAACGCGATCTGCAGCATGACCTGGTCGCGCCGGGCCGGGCTCTTCAGCAGGAACAGCAGGGTTGCTGCCTGTTCGGCGTCGAGAGCGGAGGGGTCCCGTTCGAGCGCGGCCTCCGTTGTCGACACCGGGTCGAGGATGTCCCCGACCATGGCCACGAGTTCGGGCAGGTCGGGCGCGTCGGGAACCTGGGACCCGAGGCATTCGTACCGGGTCAGCCTCCTGGCGCAGCGGTCCCGGAGCGCGAGGTCGACCTTCGGCAGGTCGGCCCGGCTCACGAGGTGCCCGAGTTCACGCCGGGCCTCCGGCGGCAGGTCGCGGTTCACCGGGGACTCCGCGATCTCGGACAGCGGCCGCCCGCCCGCCGGGCAGGCGGGGTCGAGATAGGAACCCCAGCCGTCTGCGGCGACGCACAGGGAATCCCGGACGAGGAAGCCGGACAGTTCGGCCCGGCGGCCCAGGATTTCCGCGAAGCGCTCACCGGGGATGCCCGGCACGTCCGCGAACCGTTCGTCGGTGTAGAGGACGGGTACGACGGCGTCCACCCCCTCGATCTTGCACAGCGTGCCGACGAGAGTGGTCGCGACGCGGCGGAGGACCGTGCGTGCGAGGTCGGGTTCCGGCAGGTTGAAGCGCAGGGCTCCGCAGGTGCGGTTGCCGCGGAAGGCGACGAGGACCACGCTGCGCTCGGGCTGGAACCCGGCGAGCTGTGGCACGAGGGCGAGGAAGTCGTGGGCTTCCTTGGTCTTCACGATGGTCGGTGTCATGCGGACACTCTCCCGGGGCGTTCCCTCCCCGGGTGCGCTCGCTGGGGATCGGTGCATAACTCGCGCAAGGAACGCAACCTGTGCATAACTCCCCACGTAGTCTTGGAGCTATGCCCATTTCGACCATCGTGGACGTCCTCCTCGTCCTGCTCCTGCTGGGCTATGTCGTCTCCGGCTACCGCAGCGGCCTGATCGGCAGCCTGAGCGGCATCGCCGGCCTCGTCGCCGGCGGTATCGCCGCATACTTCCTCGTTCCGCTCGTCGGAGCCTGGGTGCCTGCAGCGGAGTGGCGCACCGCAGCGACCCTCGCCACCGCCGCCGTCCTCCTGCTCGGCGGCCTGTCGATCGGCGGAACCCTCGGCAGGGTGCTCCGTCCCCGAGCGGCCCGAAGACGGCTGCTCGTCGTCGACCGGGTGTTCGGCGCCGGCATCGCCGTCGTCGTCGCAGCGAGCATCGTGTCGATGCTCGCCTTCAGCATCGGGTCGCTCGGGGTGCCGGTCCTGTCGCCCGCGATCGCCTCGTCGACGGTGGTGCGGTCGATCAACTCGCTCACGCCCGATCCGGTCAAGGCCTTCCTCGCCCAGCTGCGTGCGATGGTCGTCACCGAGGGCATCCCTCGGGTCATCGAGGCCTTCAACGGGCCGGTGCCCACGGTTCCCGTCGTCACCGGCACGAGCGCCGAACTGCTCGCCGCGCAGGATTCCGTGCTCAAGATCGTCGGGACGGCATATGCCTGCGGGCAGAACCAGTCCGGGAGCGGCTTCGTCATCGCGCCGGGCCGGGTGCTGACCAACGCGCACGTCGTCGCGGGCGTCTCAGAGCCCGTCGTCGAGTCGGCTGACGGCACGGCCCGCGCGGGAAACGTCGTGTACTTCGACCCGGCGGCCGACCTCGCCGTCATCGCCGTCGCTGGGCTCGATGCCGAACCTCTCGGCCTCGGTGCGGACCTCGCGACAGGAAGCCTGGCCGTGAGCGACGGCTATCCGTACGGCGGACCGTTCGAAACCGGACCCGCGGAGGTCGTCGCGGTCGCACCGGCTGTCGTCGGTGACATCTACGGCGACAATCCGACCTCCCGGTCGATCTACACGCTCGCGGCGGACATCCAGCACGGCGAGTCCGGCGGGCCGCTGCTCAATCAGGACGGCAAGGTCGTCGGCGTCGTCTTCGCGAAGTCGACGGTCACCGCCAACATCGGCTACGCCCTCGCGATGGAGTCCGTCACCCCCGTCGCCGCAGAGGCCGCATCGCTCACAGACTCCGTCGAGCCCGGGCACTGCGTCGTCGGCTAGCTTCACCCGGTCAATGCGAAAATAGGGAAGAACACCGGGGAGCGAGACCGCTCCCCGAGGAGAGGCCACCATGACCATCACCGCTGCCGCCGACGGTTCGGCCCTCGGCAACCCGGGACCGGCCGGCTGGGCCTGGTACGTCGACGACTCCTGCTGGGACGCCGGCGGCTGGAAGCACGCCACCAACAACCAGGGCGAGCTCAAGGCCGTCCTCGAGCTCTTCCGCGCGACCGCGCACCTCGACGAGGACCTCCTCGTGCTGTGCGACAGCCAGTACGTGATCAACTCGGTGACCAAGTGGATGCGCGGCTGGAAGGCCAAGGGCTGGCGCAAGGCCGACGGCAAGCCGGTGCTGAACCTCGAGTTGCTCCAGGAGATCGACGCGGCGCTCGCCGGCCGTCGCTACCGGTTCGAATGGGTCAAGGGACACGCGAACCATCCGCTCAACGAGGCAGCGGATGCCCGGGCCAGGGCCGTCTCCGAGGCGTACCAGCGCGGTGGGCCGATCCCGAAGGGTCCCGGGTTCGTGCGGGCGGGCACCCCGGCGGCACCGGCGGCCCAGACGGCCCCTGCGGTTCCTGCGGTCGGCCCTGCAGCCGGTGCCGCCTCGCGAGAGCAGAAGCCGGCCGTGCGCCGGGCCGTTTCCGCTCCGCCCGCGCGCGCGGCGCATCCGGAGTTGTTCTCGTTCGACGACGCCGCAGACCCCGCCGCCGCACATGAGGTCTCCCTCACGCTCACCGCCGAGCAGCATGCCCGCCTCACCGCACACGCAGCGCGCCTCGGGCTGACGGTTGAGGACGCGCTCCGCACCCTGATCTAGCGGGGTCAGTGGACGGGCAGCCAGCGGCCGTGGACGCGCTCGGTGACCTGCCACGTGATCACTCCCGCGCGGACGCGGGTGCCCGCGAGGGTGTGCGCGCCGATTCGGACCGCTGAGGCCGCATCGTCCGCGGTGAAGCGCACGGTCGCGCGCGCCGAACCGGCCACGACGGCCAGGTCGGACGCCTCGACGGTCGTGAGCTCGGCCGCGGCGGCCGCAGCAGCCGGCAGGACGGAGTCGGGGGCGACCCCGGGTTGCAGGCTGCCGATGGTCATGGTGATCCGGAACGAGGGCATTCCCTCAGCGTAAGCGGGGCTTCAGCGAGCGGGGAACCGCACCTCGACCCGGGCGCGATCGGCGAGCTCGTCGCCGGAGAGATCCGTGAGCGCGATGATCACGACGCTCGGGGCGTTCCCGAGCCGGTCGAGCACCGCTCCCACGTCGATCGCGGCGTACGGGTCGTCGGGGTCGAGTTCCTCGGGGCGCACGCCGAAGACGGCGTCGGCGTCGTCGACCAGGAGTACGGCGCCCTCTTCTTTCACCCGTTCGAACAGCCGATCGAGCGTCGCATCGGTCTCCTCGGGGGACGACGCGACGACACTGTCGAGCCCGACGGTGACGAGGGCCTTGCCGAGCTCGCTCGCAGCGGATGCCGCCGCCGCGGCCTTCGCACCGGCATCCGTGCCGCTGAACACGGCGATCGCCCCGGCGCCCGCGAGCTTCACGACGTCCCGGATCGTTCCGAGCTTCGTGACCCGTTCCGTCGTGTCGAGTGTGAATGACGCCATCACCGCGAACGAAACGCGCAGGGGGGCGGCGGATGCCTGCCAGAGCGAGGTGAGCACCTCGGTCGTGAGCGGAGAGGGGGTGAGCCAGACCTGGAGTTTCTCGCTCGACGTCACGGGAACCGTGAGTACCGGATGCCGTTCGATCGCGGCCTGTGCGGTGCCGAAGTCGCGGTGGCTTGCCGCGTCGGTGTCCTCGATGTCGGCCGCGAAGGCGCTCACGAGATAGCGCAACTCCGCGATGACCCGGCTGGGCCCATGCTGTGCGCTCGCCTCGCGATAGCTGATCAGGCTGTCGCTGTAGAGGAACAGGTTGATCGACGACCCGGTGACCCCGGTGCGTGCGACGTCGAGGCTGCGCGCCGTCACGTTCAGTCCGAAGGGCGACCCGGCGAGCATCGACTGGAGCGCCACAGTCGTGGCCGCGATCACCTGCCCGTAGTTCGAGAGCGAGGACATGGCGACTCCGGCTTCTGGGGCAGTGGACCCGCCACCGATTTCACGCTACTCCGCCTGACCGCGCAGGTCGAGGACTTCTCGTGCCGCTGGATCAGAAACGGATGTCCGAACTCGACACGGTGAGGTCGTGGAGCACGTCGGGCAGCACCTCCACGCCGATGCCCGGCCCGGTCGGAACCC
Source organism: Cryobacterium sp. 10I1 (assembly GCF_035019805.1). NCBI lineage: Bacteria > Bacillati > Actinomycetota > Actinomycetes > Micrococcales > Microbacteriaceae > Cryobacterium > Cryobacterium sp. 10I1. The sequence goes on along the minus strand of NZ_JASJVF010000037.1, from coordinate 2,851 downwards.
GGAGGTGGCCGTCCTCGAGCACGAACGGCTTCGTCAGGTCCTGGGCGTAGTAGCGGCTCGAGGCGGAGGTGTCCCCCGGAAGAACGAAGTTGGGCAGCCCGGCGAGCGCCACGTTCGCCGCCCGGCCGATGCCGGTCTCGAGCATGCCGCCGCACCAGACCGGAACGCCGTGGGCGGCCGCGACGTCGTGGATCCGCCTGGCCTCGAGGTAGCCGCCGACCCGGGAGGGCTTGACGTTGATGATGCTGCACGCGCCGAGGGTGATCGCTGCGGCGGCGTCCCTGGCCGACTCGATCGATTCATCGAGGCAGACCGGGGTCTGGATGAGGGTCGCGAGGGCGGCGTGCCCGAGCATGTCGTCTTCTGCGAGCGGCTGTTCGATCAGGAGCAGGTCGAAGGGGTCGAGCCTGGCGAGGTGGCGGGCGTCAGCGAGTGTGTATGCGGTGTTCGCGTCGACCTGGAGCAGCACGTCGGGCCCGAAGCGCTCGCGCACGGCACGCACGGGGGCGAGATCCCAGCCCGGCTCGATCTTGAGCTTGATCCGGAGGTACCCCTCGTCGAGGTAGCCCTCGACGGCGGCGAGGAGCCGGTCGATCGAGTCCATGATCCCGACGGAGACCCCGGCGGGGACGAGGTCGCTCACCGCTCCGAGGTAGCCCCCGAACGAGACTCCCGAGGTGCGGAGCTGGGCGTCGAGGATCGCGGTCTCGAGGGCGGCCTTCGACATCCGGTGCCCTTTGACCGCGGCGAGCGCCGGTGCGACCCGCTCGGCGGTGAGGCGTTCGCCGGCCGCGTTCAGCCGCGGGGCGAGGTGGTCGCGGATCACGAGTTCGCAGCCGTCGAGGAACTCCGAACTGTAGAGGGGCTCGGCCTCCGCGGCGCATTCGGCCCAGCCCTCGGAATCCGCCGTTGTCACGTGCACGAGGAGGGCCTCGCGCTCGGACACCGAGCCGAAGGAGGTACGGAACGGGCTGACGAGCGGCAGGCGCACCCGACGCAGTTCGATGTTCTCGATCTTCATCCCGGTTTCCTCCGTCTCGCGCCCCGGCCACGAGCGCCCTCCCCCTGAATCTAACGCTTCGAAAGAACCCGGGAGCTCACCACACCGTGCGAGAGCGCTCCTGCGCGACGACGGCCTCACGGTCGGCGAGACGTCGCAGTCCGGCCAGCGGCTGGCTCATCCGGTGGTTGCCGCGGATGCGCGGCTCGACCCTGTCGAGGAAGGCCCAGTAGCCGGCCGTGAATGGGCAGGCATCCTCGCCGAGTCGTTTCTTCGGGTTGAACGGGCAGCCGCCGCAGAAATCGCTCATCGTCGAGATGTATGCGCCGCCCGACGCGTATGGCTTGGTCGCGACTATGCCGCCGTCGGCATGCTGGGACATCCCGACGACGTTGGCCGGCATCACCCACGGTGTGCCGTCCACGAACGCCGCAATGAACCAGTCGTTCAGCTCGCCCGGGTGATAGCCGCGCTGCATGGCCTGGTTGCCCAGGATCATCAGGCGCTGGATGTGATGGGCCCAGCCGGTGTCGGCAACGGCGTTCAGCACGTGGCTGACGCACGCCGCGCGCACGCCGGAGCCGTCGAGCTCACGGAACGACCGGGGCAACGGCTCGTGGGCGCCCAGGAAATTGCTGTCGCCGACGTAGTCGGGTCCGAGGTGCCAGTAGAGGTGCCATACCCAGTCCCGCCAGCCCATCAGCTGGCGGACGACCGCCTCGACGCTCTGCAGCGGCGCCGCGCCGCTCGCATGGGCCGAGACGACCGCATCGATCACCTCCCGCGGGTGCAACAGCCCCAGGTTCAGCGGAACGCTCAACCGGGAGTGCGCCATCGCATCGTCTCCGCGCAGCGACGCGTCCTCGAAGGGACCGAAGTCGTTCAGCCGGGTCTCGATGAAGTCGTCGAGGGCGGCAAGGGCTTCGGCCCGGGTCGCGGCGAAGCGTCGCGGTCCGTCCCGGCCGATCAGGGTGATCCGGCCATCCGCCTGGAGCCGGTCGAGGTCGCGGCGCACCTCGGCGTCGATCTCGTCTTCGACCGGGGTCCACGGGTCGGGCAGGCCGAGGCCGACGGCCCCACGGGGCGGCGGGCGGCGGTTGTCGTGGTCGAAGTTGAACCGGCCGCCTTCGGGGTCTGGGCCGCGCATCAGGACGCCGGTCCGGGCGCGCACCGAGCGGTAGAACTGCTCGAGCACCAGCCGGGAGGCCGGTCGGCCCGCCGCCCAGTCCGCGAAGTCGGCCTCGCTCGTGACGAAACCCCTGCTGGGCAGCACGTCGGCCCCGAGTTCGGCCACGAGCGCCCGCGCCCCCCAGCTGGTGGGATCGATCACCTCGAGCGGGCGTCCGGAGAGCACGTCGCGATAGTGCTCCGCGCGCAGGAATTCCACCCGATCGCCGAGTTCCCGCGCCCGGTGCCGCAGTGCGCTGAGGATCAGGTGCGCCTTCGCCCGGTGGTACGGCCAGCGGCCAAGGACCCCGACGGCCTCGACCAGGACGATCGGTCCGCCGTCATCGAAATGCGGTCCGAGCTGGTCGGCGAACAGGAATCGGGGCACCGGCATGGTCGTGATTCTAGAGCCGGGCAAGCGCATCAGATTCCGCCGGTCGTGCCGTTCGGGGCGGATGCCCAGCCGGCGCCGGTTAACCTCGGGTATGGGCAGGTTCACGGACAGCTGGCGGTCGCATCTCCTCTCGACGCTGTCCGGAAACTCCGAGGGACGGCCCTCGTGGGTGGAGAAGATGGAACTCGGCGAGGACGCCGGTTTCTTCGGACCGGGGTCGGCCGCGTGGGCGGTGCACGGCGGGATGGCGACGATGGTCGCCGGGATCCGCGCGCTGCTGATGCAGACCC
>NZ_JASJVF010000036.1:0-22084 GCF_035019805.1 Cryobacterium sp. 10I1 | reverse complement strand
GACGGGATGGTGTTGGAGATCATGTCGAAAAATGTACGTGTTGCTCGAGCTCGCGGGACGAAACACCGAAGACGAATGCGCGATGACCACCTACCGTGCTCTAACCCGCCACCGCGTCTCGACCCGCATCGCCGCCCTGCTCGTGGTGTTACCGCCTTCGATGACGACCAGGGCTTCACGCACCCCAGCCGCCGGGCCTTCCATCTATTTCCGGAGGTTCACAGAGAGGGGCGGTCCGTGGGAACTTTGGAGTGGGCGCCGGCCAGGTCGACTTGGTGCTCACCGATGGTTGCCGACACGTCGCACGATACCCGTTGCGGCACAGAACGCTCTCCACGCACCCTAGGATTCAGGAGTTAGTTGACGCGGCGCCTTCAAGACCGCTTCGCACGCTAACCGTTAACCGGATCGACAGCGGTCCCAGCTGCCGTGAGCCTGTCTTGGATGTAGAAAGATTCGTGAAGTTGGAAAAATTGAGCGCACGCGGTCCGGCTTTGGTTGTGGGTCCCATGATTGCGGCGATGGGTGTCGTCTTCGGCGATATTGGCACCAGCCCGCTTTACGCGGCGACGACGACGTTTGACGCCGGCAGTTTCGATGTCAGCGGACCGTCGGCCGAATATGTGTATGGGTCGACGGCGACCATCCTCTATGCGCTCACTTTGGTTGTCACGATCCTCTACGTGCGTTTCCTAATCCGGGCTGACAACCGAGGCGAAGGTGGGCTTCTCGCACTATTCGGGCTTCTCCGCCGGAGCGGTCTGAAAGCTCGAACCCTCACGACCTTCACTATTGTTGCCATGCTGGGTGCCGCAATGTTTCTAGGCGATAGCGTGATCACTCCCGCGATCTCGGTCCTGTCCGCAGTAGAAGGTCTAGAAGTGATCCAGCCGACCCTGTCCGCCCTTGTGGTGCCGATCGCAGTCGTGATCTTGCTGGGTGTTTTTGCGATACAAAGATTTGGCACCCGAACAATCGGACGGCTCTTCGGCCCGATAATGTTGCTCTGGTTTCTTGTCCTCGCAGTGACGGGTGGCGCATCGATCCTGGAGGACCCCGCGGTCCTTCAAGCGCTCTCGCCGCACTGGGTTGTACTTTTCTTCATCGACCAGCCCGGGACAGCATTCTTCGCCCTCGGAGCGATCGTTCTGGCCGTTACGGGAGCCGAAGCCCTCTACGCCGACCTAGGCCATTTCGGCCGACAAGCGATCACGCGCGCATGGATGTGGGTCGTCTTTCCCGCCCTAGTCCTCAACTATCTTGGGCAGGCGTCCTTGGCTCTGCGCCACCCGCAGGAGGCGACCTCATCTTTCTTCGGCCTCGTTCCCGCGTGGGGTCAACTCCCCATGGTCATCCTCGCCACGGCCGCCACGATCATCGCTTCCCAGTCTGTGATCTCAGGGACATACTCCGTCATCCATCAAGCGTGGCGTCTGGGGCTCTTCCCTCCACTTCGAGTAGTTCACACATCGGAAAAGAACGAGGGCCAGATCTACGTTCCAGCCATCAACGTCCTACTTGCACTTGCTGTGCTCGCCGTGACAATTGGCTTCCGAGGATCCGCCGCGTTAGCCTCCGCATACGGCATCGCTGTCACCACTACCATCTCCATCACCACTATCGTCTACCTGGCCTGGAGTTGGGCACACTCCAGACGCCTCACGCCAAGAATTCTCGCCGCAGGCGCAATCCTCCTGGTGACTGTCGCGTTCCTCGTTGCGAACCTACCCAAAGCGACCTCGGGAGGGTGGCTCCCACTCGCAATCGGCGCAATCATATTCACAGTGATGGGCTCATGGTGGATAGGACAGCAACGCATCCGCGCCGCACGACGCATCGGCGAGCTCCCCCTCAGCGACCTGGAGTCATTCCTCACACGCGCCAAAGGGGACCTGTTCCGGGTTCCCGGAGACGCAGTGTTCATTACCCGGAATCCAAATATTGTGCCCGTTGCCCTGCGCACAATGGTCACTCAAAATCATGCCCTCCAGAAACGCTCCATCCTCTTGAGCTGGTCAACGATCGACGTCCCCTCCACCGTCGGGATGAAACAACGAATCAACGTCGAAACGTTCCCCTCCGGAATCGTTCGCGTCGTCGCGAAAATCGGATTCCTTGAGCAACCCCGGATGACAGAACTCCTGACCGAAGCTCACACCGTTGACAAGACAGCGCTAGTAAATTTCGCTTCCTCACGCGCAACATTCTTCATTTCCACCCCAGTACCCCGCTACAACCGGCGGAGCAAAATGTTTCGCTGGGCCCAAGTCCTCTTCCTAGCCCTCGACAGGCTCGCACCCGACCCCGTCGACGTCATCGAGCTTCCCCGAGACAGAACCATCGTCCTCGCCCGCGAAGCACTCCTCTAAACCTCGGACCAACTCAAAGAAACGGTTGACGATCCCACAACCCCAGGCCGCTAACACTTGCTGAAGTTCACGGCCACATCGTTGGGTCAGAGGACGGGAAAAGCGCGATCGCCAAGGAAGACCATCAACGGTGACCCTTTGGCCGAAGAAGAACGAAAAGGGTTGAGGGAGGCTCGCACGCATCTGGGCTCGGAAGGCCGCCAGGCAACGGCTGTCTAGTTCTGAGTTTTCGAGACGGAGCTCGCGCGCGAATCAAGCCCCGGGACGGGGGCCCTGACCGGTATGGAGCAGAACACGAAACCGGGACCCGAGCGCCTTTCTGGCAACACTGGGGATGCTTCGTTCCTTCTCCAGACGTTTTGTCTCGAGCGAGTACGTGGTGCGCTGAAGCACTTGGTTAATGGGCGAGTCCGGAAACGAGGTTGATCGTTGTCGCTAGGACAACGACTCCCAAGACGTAAGAAAGCAACGAATGGCGCAGCGCGGTGATGCGGATATCGTGATTTTGCAGATTGGTGTCCGAAACTTGGAACGTGGCCCCGATCGTCACGGCCAGGTAAGCGAAGTCGGAGTACCGGGGCGGCTCGCGTTGATTGAAGTCAATGCCCCCGGTTTCGTTGCTGTAGTACAGGTGCGCGTATCGCAAGGTGAACACGGTGGTGACCATCAGCCAAGAAGCCGCGATCGTTGACAACGCCAAGGCGACGAGTCCGGCTTTGGCCAGTCCTTCCACGGTGCCAGCCTCAATGAGGATAAGCGCAATGGCCCAGAAACTGGCGATACTTGCGCACAGAATGAGTACCTCGGCGGCGAACCGGGATGGATCTTCTCGAGTGGCATATCGTGCGGTCTCAGAATGATCCAGTCGACCTACCGCTATCCACGTCCACGACAGGAAGACGACCGCCGCCCCAACCCAACCGATAGCCGGCGCGAATGCCCATTTCACAATCAGACCAGAGGCGACGCCAACGAGCACGCCAACGATGAAAGCCACGCTCGCCCTCGTGCCAGCATGAAAAATTGTTGATCGAAAGTCCTGCACCTGCTCCATCCCCAGATCCTCGCACAAAGCGCACGATTTAGAACCAACCGCCGGTGTGTTGTCGATGTCCCCTACTGGGTCTTTGTCGCTAGCCTCCCTACGTCAGGGTGAGTGAGGCCAGTAGCTCAGAGCAAGTCCGCCGTTTGACGTAGGGCGAGAATCAGGAAGTTCCGATGGGGTCCATGTTGTTCACGATCATGGCGGCGCTCGGACAGATGGAACGCGAAATCAAGCGAGAGCGTGTGGTTGGCTCGATCGTTAAACGCCGTGCGGCGGGCAAGGATCTGGGCGGTCGCTCGCGGATCAGCACTGACAGCCAGGTCCGCAACGCCCGCCGAATTATAGAGGGTGGAGAGACAGCAGCTCAGGTCGCGCTCGACCTCGGAATGTCCCGAGCTACCATCTACCGCCGAGTGCGCGCCTTGGGACTACTGCCAGATCAATCTGATGGCCAGATTCTGACAAGCGACGGCGCCAAATTGAGCTGATCGCAGGACGACAATGAATTACACCCAGCGGGACGTGACCCTGGTGTAAAGCGAAACCGTAGGACGGGCCACATCCAGGCACGGTTCAGTCAGAGTGATCTGCAAAGCTCGCCAACGCCCTATCGAAGCTGCAATAAGTACGCCATTCCGGAAAACGTCCGGGACGCATCACACTGAATGCTTCACCACACTGGCAAACGAGGCCCCAGAATGCTGCGGGGCTCTGCTCTTCGAACGAACGCCCACTGACCCGCCATTCGGTGGCCGAGACCCGTACAACTTTCAGATCCTCGAATCCGCCGGATTCCACACTGTGTTGCATAATGCGTCCTCCACGCTGAGTCCACTAATACGCTCTAAGTACCCGCCCAGCCGCCGCGAAACGCGAGCTATCGTCATGGCTCCCCAACCAATCCGAGCGCGCGGGCCTCTGCATATTCCTCCGCCGCGAGACAATGACATCAGCGTCGTCCGATCTCACGTCCCCTGAACTGACTTCGGGGGTGGTGCCGGTCAATTCAGCCGAAGTACGGGCGCCGGCGTGATTCGCAAGCCGCTCGTCACGCCAGAGGACACTCAGCGCGTACTGTTCACCGTTCTCGCCCGGTGGAGCACTTCCGCCATCTCGGAAATCGGCGTGCAGCTGTCCTTCGCGGCAGAATCTGCGTTCTTCGCCGAGGCCCTTGCCTGCATACTCGTGGCTCTGCCACTGAATCGCCGTCTTCGCGAAAGCGTCAGCCGGGACCTCGGGCGATTGAGAAAGGTGGGCAAGGTAGTGCTGCGCGGCAAGCACCTAGAGCTCGATCACGACGAGCCGGTCGCTGCGGCCAAAGACGCGGTGCTGATTTCGATGGTCTTTCCCTTCCAACTCGCTTACATCACGCTGCTCTATGCCGGCCTAAGAATCCAGCAGGCACAGTCCCTCGTGTCGGGAACCCGATCGGAGTTTTCGATCGGGCGCGAAGAAACGGCGGCCAGACGAGGGTTTCGTTTCGGATGGGATCTGCGCCTGTGACCATTCCGGCGTGAGGTGCCACTGTTTTATGCCCGCGTGCGCATCAACGTATCCGCCCGCTCGTCGACGAGGATGTGCAGGCCGGTTTCTGCTACCAAAGCCATTGGGTCCAAACTTCAGCTGTCGCTTCGACTGGTTAGTTTCCGATGAGGGTGTACCAGATGCCGTATGCGCCGGCGACGCACATGATTGCGGTGGCGGTCCAGCCCATGGTTGCGGCGAGCTTACCGTTTCGGTATTTACCCATGATGGTTCTGTCGCGGGAGATGAGCATCATCACGATCAGGAACGGGCCGGCGGCGATGCCGTTCACGATCGCGGAGAGCACGAGAAGTCCGATCGGGTCGGTGGAGACGATAGCGAGGATGGTGCCGGCGATGATACCAACGCCGAGGAGGGCGTAGAACAGGGGTGCTCTCCGGGGGGACCGGTCAAGACCCCAGTTCTTGTTCAAAAGCCCTGCCATCCCCGCAGCGCCGGATGCGGCGAGCACGGGCACTGCGAGTACCCCAGAGCCGATGAAACCCAGAGCGAAGAGGATACCGGCGTAGTTGCCGGCAATTGGTTCGAGTGCTTGGGCTGCCTCGGCTGCGCTGGTGACGGGGGTGTTGTGTGCGCCGAGGGTGGCTGCGGAGGAGGCAATGATGGCGAACATGATCAGCACGCTAAAGGCCATCCCGGTGAACACGTCCACTCGTCCATTGCGTAGCCGTCGGGCCGCTTCCGGCCTTGGCCTCTCGTCCAGGGCCGGCGCGTGATCGCCGCCACGTTTTTCGGCGCGGAGTTCCTCGATGCGTTGCGCGGACTGCCAGAAGAACATGTACGGCGAGATGGTGGTACCTAAGACCCCGACGATCAAACCGAAGTACGCCGGGGAGAACTGGATCTGCCCGCCGGTGAGGCCGCGGGCAACGTCGGCCCAATCTACGTTGGAAACGAAGAGGACTCCGACGTAGACCAGAAGAACCATGCACAACCATTTGAAGATCCGGCCGATCATCGCGAAGGACCCCGCCGTCACGGCCACAACAATGGCAATACCGGCGATCGCGGCCCACAGAAACGCGGGTCCCGCGTGCAGCAGGTTCATGCCCTGACCGATCGCATTCAGGTCCGCGGCCAGGTTCAGACAATTCGCAATGATCAGCAAGGCCAAAAGAATCCCGATCGCAACCCGGAATCCGCGGCTGAAGCGTCGACGGATCAGCGCGCCGAGGCTCTGCCCGGTGGCTAGGGCCATCCGGTCACAGATCTCTTGCACAGCCATCATTAACGGAAGCGTTAAAGGGACCGTCCACAACATGCTGTTGCCGTACGTCGCGCCGGCCTGGGAATACGTCGCGATCCCTGATGGGTCGTCATCGGCGGCACCGGTAACTAAACCCGGACCAAGGAGACCGAAAAAACGCGAAACCGGGTTTCTCTTTCCGTTTCCCTGACCGGTCCGTTCCGAGGCAATGTCCGCGCCCGGCAGGACACTTTCAGGCAATTCCTCGACCGTCATAGCGTTCCTCACGTCAGCGATTAAATCCGGGCAGCGCCGAGGTGGCCAAGGCATACCATGGTTACAGTACCTTGTCGGTGAGTCCGGCCACCTTCGTCGGTGTGCATTTCGGAATGCAGGCGCGCTACGGAAAGTGTCGCTGTCCGGTCAGCGTGGGACCGCGGAGGAGATGCAATCGGCTGACGGCCCCGATGATTGCGGCCAAGACAACCGTGGCCAAAGCGATGGCCAAAGCGTGGAGCGCCACGGTGCGTTCGGCGGAGTGAGATGTGGTTTACTCGGCTTATGTCGGATCGGGGCAAACGGGAGCCTCTAGACTCGCACCCTGATGAGCCCCATCAGGGTGGGGGCCTGTCGACCCGGCTGAACTGGTTGCGCGCGGGAGTGCTGGGGGCCAATGACGGCATCGTGTCAGTGGCGGCGATTGTGGTCGGGGTAGCTGGTGCAACCCACGTGGTCGGACCTATTCTGACTGCTGGCGTTGCGGCGCTCATGGGCGGCGCTGTTTCAATGGCTTTAGGCGAATATGTGTCTGTGAGCAGCCAGCGTGACAGTGAACAGGCGTTGATTGCGACGGAGAAACGCGAACTCGCTGAAACGCCGGAGCAAGAACTGGAAGAACTCGCAGGCATGCACCAAGCGCGGGGCTTGTCCCCTGAAACTGCGCGACAAGTGGCGGGAGAGTTGACCGAACATGATGCCTTGGCGGCGCATCTCGCGATTGAGCTAAACATCGACGAAAACGATGTTGCAAGCCCGTGGAACGCTGCATTGGCGTCGGCTGTCGCGTTCATTTGTGGTGGGATCATTCCCCTAGCAGCGATCTTGCTCCCACCTGACGCATGGAGGGTGCCGGTCACATTCCTGGCCGTGCTCCTCGTTCTCGCCATTTCAGGGGCACTTGCAGGTCATCTGGGAGGCAGCTCACGAGGACGGGCCACGTTCAGGATGGTCCTAGGCGGCGCGCTGGCACTGTTGTCCACGTTCGCAATCGGCTTGCTCTTGGGCTCCTCGGGTACCACATAGCCGCCCACCCCTCAAACGTCGCCGCGCTCAGACGTGGCAAGGACCGGGCCGGACCGGACGCACTAAACACCCTCCTGCGGACGACGCGGAACTCTCGCCGCACGACCTCATCCGTGACCGCGGGGAGGACGGGACTCACGACATTTCCGTTGCACATCCCGGCCAGCAAAATTGCGTGGCTCAAAATCGGAGATGCTTTCCACTGTTTTCGGAACGAGCACGGGATACCGGGCTACGATTTTCGTCATGGACGCAAGAGCGGGACGGTTCACGAAGAAAGCCTGGTTCGGGCCCAAGAAATACGTTGGTTGGGGATGGCGGATACTCAGCTGGAAAGGAGCCGTCGCGTCTGCAGCCTTCGTGGCCCTGATTGTGGTCTCCGGGGTTGCTTTCAGAGGCTCTGTGGCAGGGGTGCTCATCGTCGTTGGGTTGATCGGCGCATTCTTGGTCGTCGCTTGGCTAACCGGCACTCCGCCAGGCGCCCCATCATCTGATCAGTCCTCGACGCCCGCGCCACCCACCAACGGCTAAGCCATAGCCCCCTGGTGGGACGGCTCAACGATGAGGCGTTTGCGGCTCTGTCCGCTGGCGGGTGCCTATACCCACATGGAGCCAGGAACCTTCTTCGCCATGTACATAGCGGTGTCGGCGTCATCGAGCAATGCCGCTGGCTCTGTTGTGGCAGAATCCGTCACGGCGAATCCAATGCTCACGTGCACAGGCATAAACCAGCCCTGGACGTCCCATGGCTCGGCGGTAGCGGCCACGACCCGAGCCGCCAACTGTTCGGCATCGCCGACGCCACCGAAGTTCTCGCAAAGGCTCACGAACTCATCCCCACCGAAGCGCGCGACCGTATCGGTGGGGCGCAATACGCTGGCCAGTCTCCTCCCCAGCTCGATAAGGATATCGTCGCCCCCACCGTGCCCGAGAGTGTCGTTGATGATCTTGAAGTCGTCGATGTCGAGGTACATCACGCAGACCATTCCGCCGTTGCGCTCAAGTCTGGCCAGCGCACCTGCGAGGCGGTCCCCGTAAAGGGCACGGTTGGGCAACCCGGTCAGCGCGTCCGTGCGGGCCGAACGGCGCAGTGCGAGGACAGACCCAGCCAGTTTCCCTTGGTGACGAAGAATGTCCAGGACGTCAGCGGAGAACACTCGCGCATGGTGGTCGAAGATGGCCACGCTGCCAAGAACCACGCCGTTATCGATAAGCGGGACGCCCGCGTATGAACCGATGACGCCGCTAAGTACCATCGGGTTCTGCCAGTAGATGGGATGCGCAGCGGCATCGGAGACCATCGTGGCCCGACCCGTGTCAACTACCTCCGCACAAAAGGACAGTGCGTCCGGTACTGAGGTGCATTCTGCCCCGACACCAACTTCCGCCGCGTAAGTTTGCCGGTCGGCACTGACGATGTTCACGACGACCATCGGCGCCGCGCAAGCCAGGCGCAAGGTGGCAACCACCGCGTCCAGATCAGGGTCAGCCAAAGACCCGTGCAGGTCTGCGTCGGCGACAGCCTTGAGCCGGCGAGGATCGCGCACCCCTGTGATCACACCATTGAATCGGTCCGAGTCATCAAGGGGCAATGCCGCTGATACTGTCACGGCGAAATCCTCCGGTTCACCGAGGCTCACCCGGACAGTCTTGGTCGATCTTCACGAACCCCAATTCTACGACTTTGGATGAAACCCGGTGAAATACGACGGATACTCCCGCGAGGCGGTCAATCGGCTGCCAAACTGGCACAAGGAATCTCCAATCTGCCGTTATGGCAACATCGTTTGGGTAAGGCAGCGTGTACTTTTTTCACCTATCAGCGCTGAGCGTCCCGAAATTTCAAAGGAGAGATTTGTGACCGAAGAAAGCCCAACCAAGAACCGTGGTCTGGAAGTCCGTTCCATCGACTACGTGCCCAAAAACGAGCGGCACGGCAAGGTCTGGCACATCGGGCCGCTCTGGTTCATGTGCAACGCACAGATCGCGACCCTCGCGATCGGAGTCGTAAGTTTCGCCGCTGGCGGAAACCTGGTCTGGTCGCTCATCGCGATCACCATCGGGCTGGTCATCGGCACCGTCTTCATGGCGGCACACTCATCGCAGGGCCCGAAGCTCGGTCTGCCGCAAATGATCCAGTCGCGACCGCAGTTCGGCTACGTTGGCGCCCTCCTCGTGTGGCTCTTCGCCTTCCTCCAGTACGCAGGTTTCAACGTGTTCAACACGGTCCTCGCAGGCAACGCGATCAGCGGAGCGCTCCATTCCGACCCGGTCGTCTCTCCATTCTGGTTCTGGGCGGTCACCATCGTCGGCGCCGTCGTCGCCCTCTTCGGCTACGACCTCATCCACAAGATGGAGCGCTACCTCACGTACGTGACGGTCGTCGTCCTGGCACTCCTGACCTTCTCGGCGCTCGTCAATCTGCACCTGCCCACCGGGGCCTTCGATCTCGGCGATTTCAATCCAGTCGCATTCTTCTCCCAGCTGGGCGTCGTCGCCGGGTACCAGATCTCCTGGGCAATCTACGTCTCCGACTACTCGCGCTACCTGCCCGCCGAAACGCCCAGTCGCAGTACCTTCCGCTGGACGTTCTGGGGCAGCGCCATCGGCGGCGCCTGGCTGATCTTCCTCGGCGCGTACCTCGCCGCGGCCGTCACGGACTTCGACGCCGGCGATCCGATCACCGCCATCCAGTGCGTGGCCGATAGCCTCTTTCCCGGCTTCGGCACGATCGCGCTGCTCGTGATCGCTCTTGGCCTGGTCGCGGTCATCGTGCTGAACATGTACGGCGGATCCCTCACCCTCATCTCCTCGATCGACAGCATCCGCAAGGTGAGACCGACCGTAACCGTTCGAATCGTCACCGTCGCGATCACCGCCGGCATCTCCGGCGTCCTTTCGCTCTATGCCTCGAGCAACTTTGCGGTCTTCTTCGCGGACTTCCTCCTGCTCGTCTTGTACTTCTTCATCCCGTGGACGGCGATCAACCTCACCGACTACTTCATCGTGCGGAAGGGCCACTACGCGATCACGGAGATCTTCAAACCCAATGGCATCTACGGCCGTTGGGGCTGGGCGGGCATCACCGCTTACCTGGTCGCGTTTGCGTGCATGACCCCGTTCTTTGACATCTCGGGCTTCTACGTCGGGTTCGTTTCGCAGGCGATGGGCGGCGTCGACGTCGCGCTCTTCGTCGGCCTGCCGATCGGTGCGCTGCTCTACTGGCTGTTCACCAGGAACCTGGACGTCGCGGCCGAACGGCAACTCGCCGACGAGCAGGCCGACGCTCTCGAGCTCGCCTCGCAGGAGCAGGAAGACCTCGCGGGCGCTCTCATCGACTAGGGCCTGACGGGGTGAAACGGCCGGGCCTGTGACCTCCCTGGTCACCGGCCCGGCCCTTTCACGAATGATCACCTCCGGCCGCGATACGGAGCAACACAACGCACGTCGGCCACGAGACAAGGAGTAAGACATGATCCGCATTGCGTGTCGACAGCTGGCACCGGTCATTCCCGACCTGGCCGGCAACGTCGAACGATCCGTGGCCGCCGTGCGCGAATCGGTGGCGGCAGGCGCCCGACTGGTCGTGCTGCCCGAACTGGTCACCACGGGCTACATGTTCTCCTCGCAGGAGGAGGCCCGGTCCGTCGCCGTGACGACGGACCATCCCGTGTTCGCGCAGTGGGCACTAGCGGTGGCCGGCGTCGACGGCGTCGTCGTCGGCGGCTTCGCCGAACTCGGTGCCGACGGCCTCGTCTACAACAGCCTCGCCGTCGTCGACGGCTCCGGCGTCCTGGGGAGCTACCGCAAGACTCACCTGTGGGATCGGGAGAAGCTCGTCTTCACGCCCGGCACGGCCGTCCCCCCTGTCGTGGACACCGCGCTCGGCCGGCTTGGCGTCCTCATCTGTTACGACCTGGAGTTCCCCGAGATGACCCGCAGCTTGGCTCTGCGCGGGGCCGAGCTGATCGTCGTGCCCACCAATTGGCCGCGGGAAACCGTACCAGAGGGCGAGCGAGTCCCAGAGGTCACGGTCGCCATGGCTGCCGCATATACCAACCATGTCGGCGTCGTCTGCTGCGACCGCAGCGGCACCGAGCGCGGCCAGGACTGGAACGAGGCGAGCTCCATCATCAACGAGCACGGCTGGGTCGTCGCCACCGCCGACGCGTCGGGGATCGCGATGGCCGACCTGGATCTGCTCCTGTCCCGGGACAAGACCATCACGCCGTTGTGCGATGCGTTCGGCGACCGGAGGCCGGAGCTGTATAGCGAGGTCGTCGCACCCCGGTAGACCACCGCCCGGTCGGCTCGGCGATGGTGAACGGCGTCGGTCAGCGGCGGTGGTACGCCGCGAGCAACGCCCAGAGCTCCGCCCGCCCGGAGAAGGCATCGAGATCCAATTCCAGGATGGCCGCCAGCCGCTGGACCCGGGGCCGCAGACCATCGGACTTCGCTTACCTCGCAACGACGGCTCGAGCCTTTCGTTTTCTCGCAACACCGTTCACTCGTCTACCCAGAACAGCATGAGGTTCGTCTGACTGGACGCCACTAATCTGCTCCCGACTGTGTCAGGCGTCCCGGCGGCTGTCGCTCACCTGGCCACCCGGCAGATCCACGGCTGTGCCTCCACCCGTGTGTGAACCGGACGGGGCCTCCATCACCGCCAGGTCATCGATCGGGGGTAACTGTGGGTTCCGGTAGATGGATGTTTCCGGGCCGGGGTGTCGTCGGGTCTGGACGATGATGAGCACGATCCCGGCGATGGCGGCGAGGAGCGCGACGTCCACGTTGATCTTGAGGCCGAAGAGGAAATACTCGGTCGGGTCCAGGCGGAGCGACTCGAGGAACGCCCGTCCGGCGCCGTACCAGAGCAGGTAGAAGCCGAGAGCCCTGCCCCAGCGGAGGTTGAAGCGGCGCTCGAGCACGAAGATGATCAGGACGACGCCGATCGTGTTCCAGATCATCTCGTAGAGGAACAACGGCTGGAAGAGGGTCCCGGCCGGCAACCCGGCGGGGAAGGCTGCGTTGGTCGATTCGATCTCGAGGCCCCAGGGGAGGGTCGTCGGGCCGCCGTAGAGCTCGTGGTTGAAGTAGTTCCCGAAGCGGCCGAATGCCTGCGCGAGGAGCAGCCCGGGTGCGAGAGCGTCGGCGAAGGAGAAGAACCGGATCCCGGCCCGGCGGCAGCCGATGTATGCCCCGATGCTGCCGAACAGAATCGAGCCGAAGATGGCGAGTCCGCCTTCCCAGACGAACAGCACCTTCCACAGGTCTGCGCCGGGGAAGAAGTAATCGGTCGGATGCGTGACGACGTGGTACAGGCGGCCTCCGACGATTCCGATCGGGACGGTCCACATGGCGATGTCTATCACCATGCCCGGTTTGCCGCCGCGGGCGGTCAACCGGGCCGAAGACATCCAGACGGCGATAATGATGCCGGTCAAGATGCACAGCGCGTAGAAGTGAACGCGGAGGGGCCCGAGATCGAAATAACTGATAGTCGGGCTCGGAATGCTGGTGTGAAGCACCGCGTTCACCTTTCGGTCGTGTGCACGTGCGCACGTGTGCACGTGCGCAGTTGCCGGACGAGAATCTCCCGGGACGCAAGGAGAAGTCCGATGTCCAGAACCGCCAAAAGTTTATGCGGGCCCGAGTGGTTCAGCGCACCAGTGCGGCCCCATACCGCTTAGCCTCAAGACCGTTCAGTATTAGGGTGTCCGTGTTGCGTTGTGGGCACGGCGCGTAACCGTGAACCTGGTGTGACAACGATCGAGCAGATCGCGAGAGAATTCGGCGCTCACGCGATGACGTTGCAGAAGTGGCTGCAGCGCCCCGCAGTGAGATGACGGAACCAAATCTGGCCAGATACGCACCGAGTCGGCCGGGCATGGGGAGGCGCAGAAGCGGATCCGGTTGCTGAAGGAAGTCGAAATCCTGCGGCGGGCGGCTGCGTATTTGTCGCAGGCGAACCCGCCGGGAAAAGGTTCTACCCTCTCGTGGCTGAGCTCGCCGTTGACGGGATTTCCATCACGGTGACGTGTCGGGTCCTTAAGCTCTCTAGTCAGCCCCACTACCGATGGCTAGCAGCTCCGGTTGTGTTTGTTGGGAGTTGTGGGTTTGGCTGATCCGCCCCGGCCTGACGCGGCCGCGCTGATAGCCCAGTTGACCCGACTCGGCGTGCGCATGCGCATAGCTACCGGCGATGTTGTGAAAACCGCGCGGGCCATCGGCGCGCAGGTCGGTCTTGGCACGCACGTGTGCCAGGCAGCGGCCCGTGGTTGCAAAAGACCCGGAGGGCTGCGACCTCGGCACGAGTTCACCGCCGATGCCGATAACCGGCTCTGGCTCACCGACATCACACCGCGTCCAGTGAGCGCCACTCTGACATTCGTCTCCCACCGCCCGGGCTCGACTCGCTGACCGAGTTCGACCTCACGGAGATCGCCGGCGCGGACGGCCTGTCCACGCTGCCGTCCGCGGACGACCGGCACATCCGGCGTTCGTGCTCGACGCCGTGATCTACCTGCCGGACTAATCCCCCGTCGTCACCGACGACCGCGCCCTCGATCTCGCCGGTCCCGACCAGGCACTCGTTCTCGTCGTGACCAACCCGCGCGAGGGCGGCACGACCGTGAACCTCATGGCGCCGATCGTCGTGAACGCTGCGACGGGGCGATGCGCGCAGATCATCCTCGAAGGCCAGGGCTGATCTCTTCGCGCCAAACTCGGCGCCCACCCGGAGTCCTGACCGCGCCTTCCGCAGCACTCCTTCCTGAACGTAGTCTCAGGTTCTTTCCCCACGGAACGATGAGCAGATTTTCCCGAACGGGAATAACGTGAGTTTCATCGGGACACAGTCGCTCGGATCCACCCGTGGCTGGCCGATATCCCGAGCAATGGAGCCGCAATGAATCCGCTCATCAGTTACTTTGCGACTCAGGACAGTCCAGGCATCTATGTCGGCTGGGGGGCATTCCAGATCCAACTCGGCAATCTCATCGTGATCATCGTGATCATCCTGCTGTTTCTGCTGGCCCTCGTTCTCCCGTTCCCGAGTGGGAAGAAACGCCCATGAGCATCCGCGAGGAGCAGAAGAGTGAACCCGCCGAGGAGTACTACACCTGGACAGGGAAAGCTCGCGGCTGGTTGCTCAAGCACCTGCCCGCCGACAAGCTGCTGCCACAGGACCAGCCCAGCTACGTCGCATCCTGGATCTACGTTTTCGGCATGGGCGCCATCGTCTCGCTCGTGTTCATCGTCGTCTCAGGGGTCGTGCTCAGCCTGAACGGCCCGGCCTGGTACCACATCTCCGACTTCGGCCACTTCGTGAACAGCGTGCACCTCTGGAGCGTCGAGGTCTTCTTCATCACCATGGTCGTGCACCTCTGGGGCAAGTACTGGATGGCCGCCTGGCGAGGCGGGCGAACGCTCACCTGGATCACCGGGATGGCCGCCTTCCTCGTCTCGATCGTCGCGGCATTCACCGGGTACCTGCTCCAGACCAACTTCGACTCGCAGTGGATCGCCTTCGAAGGCAAGGACGCACTCAACGCCTCCGGCATCGGAGCCTGGTTCAACGTGGCCAACCTCGGCCAGATCTTCGGCTTCCACATCGTGCTGCTGCCCCTCGCGGTCGGAGCCGTCGTCGCGCTGCACGTGATCCTGGTGCGGATGCACGGGGTCGTCCCCCCGATCGACGCGGCTGAGAGCGACGCCCAGCTGAGTGGCGAAGTGCTGCTCGGCGACGGTACAGCGCTCGGCCACAGTCCAGCGGCCCGACCGGACGCGAACCCGGAACAGGCGGAGGCGACGCAATGAGCACCGCAACGACGTCCCGCTCCAATCGCGACGCCCTCGCCCGACGCCCCTGGCGCGGAAGGGTGCGCGAATACGACCTCTTCAAGGAACTCACCGTTGCCCTCGTCGTCGTCGGACTCCTGATCGTGGGTCTCTCGGCGATCGTCGGCTCGCCGGACGAACCGAGCGTCACCCTCAAGTCCTGGGCGCAGGCAGAACCGGCGGACTTCGTCGCGACGGCGACCGCCGAGCTCGGCGGAACGAGTGATTCCGCAGGTTACGGGCCGCCCTACAACAACACTCCTGACGCGACCCAGACCATCGGGGCCTTCGACCTGCAGAGCTTCTCCGGAGTGCGACTGCCGATCGACACGGCGCAGGACCTCGTGATCACCCCGCTGACGACCCTCAACGTACCCCCGAGCGCCGCCCTCGACGCGTGGAACACCGCGATCGACACCCAGAAGACCGACTGGACCGCCGCATACACGGATGCCCTCACGAACGCCCCCGACGGCGACCCGGCCCAGGTCGCCACCGGCGACTACGGGCCCGTCCCGGTCCTGACCGGTGCCCTACTCAGGATGGCGAGCCAGGGCGCACTCGACGGCGTCCTGAACGCCCAGCAGTCGTTCTACAACTCCGACTACACCCGCACCATCCTGTTCCTGGGCGACGGCGCGTACTTCGGCGACCTCGCGACCGCCCAGCACCTCACCGGCGACCAGTGGGGCATGATGAACGAAACGGGGAACACACCCGGACAATCGTGGCTGTGGCTCTTCTCCTTCTGGTATCAGGTCGAGCCATTCGCCTCCGCCCCGAACGCCGACCTGCTCGTCGTTCTCCTGATGCTCCTGCTGAGCGTGCTACTGACGCTCGTTCCCTTCATCCCCGGCCTGCGGGACATCCCACGGTGGATCCCGGTCCACCGGCTGATCTGGCGGGACTACTACAAGAAGCGCGCGACGGGCCGGGGCTGACCAGGGATTCTTAGGCGTGTCGGTCCTGCCGTCAAGGTGCAAAGTCCGTCGGGGATTGCGCTCGCATAGGGTCCGTAGTACCGGCGGCATCCGCCCTACCGTTCACGAGCTCGAAGCTGGGCTCGTGCACTGCACGCCTGAAAGGTCCTTTCCCATGCCCGCTACAACCGCAGCCTGCCGGAACTCCGCGAGTACCGCTCGCTCGTTGCCGAACCAGACGACTTCGACGAGTTCTGGGAGGACACCCTCGCCGACGCCCGCCGGTATCCCGATGAGCCGCGCCGAGGGCCTTGACCAGGTCGTCGACTTTCCGGGTCGAGACGCCGTGGAGGCAAGCCTCCATAACGACGACGAACAGGACCTGGTCCACCCGGCGGCGGCGCTCGAGGAGCGCGGGGAAGAATGAACCCTGGCGCCGCTTGGGGATCTTCAGGTGCAGGTCTCGGGCCGTGGTCGTCAACAGACGCGGGCGGGTACCGTTGCGTTGGGTGGTGCGGTCCTCGGAACGTCGGAAACGGCCGGCACCGATGAGGGCGGTGGCCTCCGCATTGATGAGTTCTTGGTAAAGCGTTTCGGTCGCGACGCGGATTCGGTCGGTGACGTCGGTGAGTTTGAGTTCTCCCAACAGGTCGAGCAGGGCAGACTGGTCTAGAGCCATCTCTAATGGTTAGTAGCTGGCCTGGGGCTGGCTGGCAAGCTGGTATCGGCCTTTCCCAACGTGACTCAAGAGCCATCTGTCCCGCGCAAGCGGTGGCTTTCACACGACCTGTCCGCTGGGCTAGGTCGGTGCCGGCCTGACCCGTTTCGATGGCTTCATAGAAGGTCGTCCACCCACGCTCCGGCGGGGGTGTGACTCATTAGAGATCTGCCTCGCGACGATTCTCCCAGGCCCGGATAACGAACCATTTACCGGAAGAAGACACTTCGTGAGCACCGTAGCTGACACATACAAATACGTCATCGGCGTGGATACCCACGCCAAAACGCACACCTATGGCTATGTCAACCCAAGTCGAACCCACCAGGGCAATCTAAGCCGGACCCACTTCGGGCGAAGCGGGGTGTCACGGGCAACCTAACCGGGACCCACCTCCACCTGTTGCGGTCATCCTCTGGGAGAATAGTGTCATGAGGATTTCCACCAATCCGAACGCCGGCGCAGTCCCTGAGGATTCGTAGTCGTGTCGGAGTGGTGGCAGGTTGTTGTCGGCGTCGTCGTCGGGCTGGTCCTGTTCTGGCTGGTGCTTGTCCTTGTGCTGTGGTTCGAGCAACGCAAACACTCGGGTCGTGCGTCGCTGCTGGATCTTCTTCGTCTCGCCCCGGACGTCGTGCGCCTGCTGAAGCGTCTCGCTTCAGACAGGTCCGTGCCGATCGGGGTCCGGATCTGGTTGGGCGTGCTGTTGGTGTATCTGATCTCGCCTATCGACCTCATCCCGGATTTCATCCCGGTGTTGGGATATGCCGACGACGCGTTGGTCGTAGCGATCGCTCTTCGCTTCGCGACCAGGCGCGCGGGCAGCGATTCCATCACGAAGCACTGGCCGGGGACCCCGGCTGGTCTGGCTGCTGTTCTGCGTCTGGCCGGGTTGCCCTCGTCCTGACTTCAGGTGGAACACCGCCCGGTCGGGCTCGTTCTGGTCAGCCCTCTCCGGTGAGCAGCCGTCGAACACGACGACTGCTTCTGTTGGCCAACGCCTTCAGACGGGCATCTGCTCTTGCTGTCTTTGCATGTGGGCGAGGCGGTAGGAGTCGGTGCCAGTTTCGATGATCGTCCCGCCGAAGGTGAGGCGGTCCACGATCGCCGCGCAAAGGCGGGGGTCGGTGAAGGTCTTCGTCCAGCCGGAGAATGACTCGTTCGACGCGATCGCGATCGAGTTGTTCTCTTCCCTTTCGGTGAGGACTTGGAAGAGCAGCTCGGCGCCTCGCCGGTCGAGTTCCATGTAGCCGAGTTCGTCGATCATGAGGAGGTCGACGCGGCCATAGCGGGCGATGGTGCGGGCGAGGTTCTTCTCGTCTGCGGCCTCGACCAGTTCGTTCACGAGCCGGGTCGCGAGGGTGTATTTCACTCGGAACCCTTTCTCTGCCGCCGCGGTTCCGAGGCCGATCAGCAGGTGTGATTTTCCGGTCCCGGAGTCCCCGATTAGGCAAAGAGGTTGGCCTTTCCGCACCCATTCTCCGGTGGCGAGGGTGTTGATCGTCGCGGGGTTGATGTTCGGGTTGGCGTCGAAATCGAAGTCGCCCAACCACTTGTCTCTGGGGAACCCGGCGGCCTTCACGCGGCGGACAGAGGAGCGTCGGTCGCGGTCATCACATTCGGCCAGCAGCAGTTCCGCGAGGAACCCTTGATAGGAGAGCTGTTCTTTCTCGGCTGCGGTCGTGGCCTCGTCGACGACGGCGCGAATCGTCGGCAGTCGAAGCTTTCGGCAGGCGCCGTCGATGGCAGCGTTCGCGGCTTCTTCAGTCAACCCTCGGCGGCGTCGGAGGGTGGTAGTGATGCTGGTGGTAGCCGAGGTCATGAGCCTGTTCCTTTCTGTCCAGCCGGGACGGCTGTGGGTGGGGTCGTGCGATCGGGTAAGCGCAGCAACTGGTCGTAGGCGAAAACGCTCGGCAACGGCCTGGTGTCAGCGGGAAGGCCAGCGATCACCGCGGCCGGGTCCGCGAGGCGGCGCTGGGTCAGACTGACGACCCGCCGCTCAGGGCCTCGAACTTCCTCGACCGGAGGACGACCTGTTCCAGCCAAGGCTTCGTGGCGACGGGCCTCGACCGCGACAACGTCCGCAGTGACAGCCCCGACCGTGAGCGCGGCCATGATCCCGCCGACGACGTCGTTCGTTGCCATTGTCCGGTGCAGCAGGAGAACATCGATCAGGGCCTTGGTGCCTCCCGCGTCACCGTCTGTTTTCCGGGCGGCAGCCCAGAATGCTTCATGCGCCGAGGTGAATGCGCCCGACGCCCGGGCGTGAGCCAGCGCTGTCGACCCGGGAAGGGCGCCGGGCTTGCGCTGGAGAACTTCGAGATAGTGGTCAAGGTTCACGCTCTGACCATGCAGAGCCACCACCCGCGGGTGCCGTGCGATCTCCGTGCGGCCGTCGAAGACGATCACCTCCGATGCCCGCAGCGCGACACGGACGGGCCGTCCGATGAACCGGGCCGGCACCGAGTAACTCGCCATCCGCACCCGGATCAGGCTCGACCGGTTCACCCGCGGAGTCAACGACAAACCAGGCTCGAACCGATCCGCGGTCACCGGAGCGAGCAGCGGTCGTTCGAGAGCGAAGTCCTGAGCGACAGTGCGGATTCGGTCGCTGATGCGCCGGTTCTCGTCGTCGAGATCCCAGCCACGGATCCGCTCATTCAACTGTTCAAGACAATCCACGACCGGCATCGGGGACAGGTGTGTGCGCCGGAACCGGCCGACTTCACCTTCGACGCCTCCTTTCTCATGGGCGCCTTCGATTCCGGGGTGGCAATAGAACGCGTCGAAACCGTAGTGCGACCGAAACAGCACCCAGCGGTCGTTCTCGGTGCGCTGCCGGCCCGTGCCGTAAATGACTTTCACGACCGCGTCCGTCAAGTTGTCGTAACGAATGTGCCGGGTCGGGATCCCGCCGATGTCCTCGAACGCATCAATGTGCCCCTCGAGGAACGCCTCCTGCGCCTGCGTTGGATAGACCCGGTGAATCGCTTTCCCCGAGTGGGATAGGCGGAAGGTGAACATGTGGCACTTCGTCTTCACTCCGGCCAAGATCACCCAGACCTCCCCGAAATCAACCTCCGCCTCGGCCCCTGGCGCGTGCTCCTGCGGGACGAACACCTCCTGCAGCCGGCCCGCGGCCGCATCGATCTCAGGGCGGCGCCGGCGGACATAGTTCCGGACCGTCGAATACGACAGATCCGTCGCACCATGCTCGTCCGCGAGGCGGGCGAAGACACGCCGTGCCGTGTGCTTCTGCTTCCTCGGTGCCTCCGTGTCCAGGCGGAGCATCTCGTCGATCACTCTCTTGAACGCGTCCAGCCGCGGTGCGGACCGGACCCGCGGTTTCCGTGGCAGCGGCTCCGCCTGCAGCAGGGCTTGCCGCACCGTTGGCCGCCCGACGCCATAACGTCGGGCCAACTCCCGGATCGAGACGCCCTCCACCCGTGCGTCACGCCGGATCTGCGCGAAAATTTCCACCCGAGACTCCATCCGAACCTCCACCCTGAGCAACCAGAAAACACGTTGCAACAACGGTGGAGGTGGGTCCCGGTTAGGTTGCCCGCGACACCCCGCTTCGCCCGAAGTGGGTCCGGCTTAGATTGCCCTGGTGGGTCCCAGTAACGCTGCCATAGTCACACCTACGCAGTCGTTACTGCCGCTACTGGCGCAGTCATTGACACCGCTTCATTTCCCACCACCGACGCTGGCACCGCCCGCGCGATCGCATGGATTGAGCGACGCTCGGATGGGCAGCAGCTTGCCGCTGTCGAGGGCACCGGCTCCTACGGAGCCACCGTGACTCGCGCTCTCACCACCGCGGGGATCCGCGTCTGCGAGGTCAAACCACCCAAACGGCAGGCCCGGGATGGTCACGGCAAAACCGACCAAATCGATGCCGTGGCTGCCGCCCGCACCGCGCTTGGCACCGATGCGACCGCGCTGATTCTGCCGCGCGCCGACGGGCTTCGCAGCGCCCTTCGAGTTCTGCTCGTCGCGAGACACAGTATCGATTCCCAACGCACCAGCGACCGCAACGACCGCAACGCGCTCCTGCGGATAATCAACCTGGGCCTCGACGTCCGCGCACCCCTGACCAACACTCAAGTCGACATCATCGCCGCATGGCGCGATCGCTCCAGCGATGACACTGCCGCTGCCGTCGCCCGATCTGAAGCCCGCAGGCTCGCCTCCGCGATCCACCAGCGCACTCGCGAGTTGGAAACGAATCACGCGGCCCTGTCAAAGCACGTCGACGAACTCGCTCCAGGCATCCAGGACATCCCCGGTGTCGGACCGTTCACGGCCGCTATCATCCTGACCGCTTATTCCCACCAAGGCAGAGTGCGCTCGGAAGCCGCCTTCGCGGCGTTGGCGGGCGTTAGCCCAATTCCGGCATCATCGGGAAATACGACCCGGCATCGCCTCAACCGCCACGGCGACCGTCAACTGAACCGAGCGCTCCACATCATTGCCCGCTGCCGCATGATCACCGACCCCACGACGAAAAGCTACGTTGACAGAAGAACCGCCGAAGGCAAGACCCGGCGAGAGATCCACCGCTGCCTCAAACGATTCATCGCCCGCAGCATCTATCGCTCACTGGCGACCCTTACTGCTTGACTTCAACCATAGAAGGGTCGTGTGATGTGTCTTTCTGTGAGGAACTTTGAACGGTTCTCACTGACCATCGCGCGATGGTTTCCGACGTTGTTAATCCAACGCCCCAAGAACCGGGAACTACACCCCTCCACGGGACGCAACCGGTTGTGGTGGCCTAATCTGCCCAGATGACTTCCCAGTGGGTGACCTGGGCCGCGGAGCACAGCGATCCCGGCCTGATGGTCGGTTGTGCGCGCAGCGAGCACTGCGGGACTCTCGGGCGCGTGGGGTGTGGCGAACCCTCCCCCAGTCAAGATCCCTTCGCAGGTCCGGATCGAGCGTGTTCGTGCAGACGGGTGTACAAAACGACAGGCCGACGCCGGCGCGTCGACCTGGTTCTCGTCGATCAGTTCCTGCCCGTGACGATAAGAGTCATGTGGGAAGATGGCACAAAAAAACGAAGCGGAGCAAATGTGAGCACTGGTGTTGACGCCGACCCAAAACAGGGCCAATAGTGCCGTTTGAAAACAGGACCACTATGTGTGTTTCTACTATGCCGTA
>NZ_JASJVF010000035.1:0-22369 GCF_035019805.1 Cryobacterium sp. 10I1 | reverse complement strand
TCCCAGGCCGGTTCGCCCACCCGGGCGGCACGCCAGAGCAGCGGGTCGAGGGCGTCGCGCTTTCCTTCGCGGTCGGGGTCGCCGCCACGCTGGGCGAACAGGGTCAGCATCTGCTCGCGGTCGAGGTTGCTCTCGTCGCCGAGCTGCCAGGGCGCCACCCGCTCTGCGGCGGCGATATCGAAGTAGATGTCGGAGCCCGCAGCCTCCGCCGGACCTGCGGTGTCCGAGAGCTCGGCGGCATCGACGGCAACGGCGTATGCGAGGCCGTCGTCCCAGAGCTGGGCGACCGCGTCGGCGACCTCTTCGATGACCTCGGTCACGGCGACGTAGTTGTCCGGAGGGATGATGCCGAGGGCTTCCATGTCCGTGCGGAACAGGTCGACCTGGGACGCAGCGAGGTCGCGCCAGTCGACGCCGGTGGCCGTCGCCCGCTCCAGGAGCGGGTCGTCGACATCCGTCACGTTCTGTGCGTAGTGCACGCGGTAGCCGGCATCGAGCCACACCCGCTGGAGGGTGTCGAAGGCGAGGTAGGTGTTCGCGTGGCCGATATGCGTCGCGTCATACGGCGTGATCCCGCAGACGTAGAGCCGGGCGACGTCGACCGGTTCCGCGAGCACGAGTGCTTCCGTCGCCGTGTCGTACAGGTGCGGTGCTTCGGAGTTTCCGGGGAGGACGGGGATGTCGGGGTGTCGCCAGGCGCGCATTCCAGGGCCCCTAAGCCGCGATGGTGTTGGTCGCGAGCAGGGCCATCAGAGCGAAGCCGAGCACGATGCGGTAGATGACGAAGGGCAGGAAGCTGCGCTTGGAGATGTAGTTCATGAAGAATCCGATGACGAACAAGGCGACGACGAAGGCGACGACGGTCGCGACCGCGGTCTCGGCCGGGCCGAAGATCTCCGGGGTGCAGTTGGTGGCGCCCTCGAGGCAGGGGTGCGCGATGGCCTTGTACATCTCGTAGAAGCCGCTGCCGAGCACAGCCGGGATGGCGAGGAGGAATGCGTAACGGGCGGCGGCGCGGCGCTCGTAGCCCATGAACAGACCGGCCGTAATCGTTCCGCCGGAACGGGAGACGCCAGGGATCAGCGCGAGCGCCTGGGCGAAGCCGTAGATGACGCCGTGCGTGACCGTGATGTCCTTCAGGCGGCGCCGGTGGGCCCCGACCGCATCGGCGACACCGAGCAGCACGCCGAAGACGATGAGCACGGTCGCCGTGATCCACAGGTTGCGGAGGGTGGACTCGATCTGGTTCTGGAAGACCAGGCCGAGCACGATGATCGGGAGCGATCCGAAGATGATGAGCCAGCCCATCCGCGCGTCGGGATCACTGCGCGGGATCTTGCCGAACAGGGACTTGACCCAGTGCGTCACGATGCGCGAGATGTCCCGCCAGAAGAACAGCACGACGGCCGCCTCCGTGCCGATCTGGATGATCGCGGTGAACCGGGCGCCCGGGTCCCCGCCCATGCCGAGGAGTTCGCCGACGATGCGGATGTGGGCGCTGGACGAAACCGGGAGGAACTCGGTCAGACCCTGCACGAGTCCCAGGATGATGGCGTTGAGGAAGTTCACCGGAGCTCGCTTTGCTAGTAGGTCGACAACAGGTCGGTAAGGACCCGCCTGCCAAAGACTAGCGCGTCGAGCGGAACCCGCTCGTCGACCCCGTGGAACATTCCGGGGAAGTCCAGCTCAGCCGGAAGGCGCAGCGGGGCGAACCCGTACCCGCGGATTCCAAGCTTGGACAGGGCTTTGTTGTCGGTGCCCGCTGACAGGAGATAGGGAAGCACGGGGGCGCCCGGGTCGTGCCGGTGCAGGCTGCCGACCACGGCGTCGACGAGCGGGCCGCCGAAGTCGGTCTCTAGGCCGATGTCGCGGTGCATCACGACGATCTCGATGTCCGGGCCGACGAGGCTCGCAACTTCGGCGAGCACCGCGTCCTCCTCGCCGGGCAGAGTGCGGATGTCGATGAGCGCCTCGGCGAGGTCGGGGATCACGTTGTGCTTGTACCCGGCCTTGAGCAGCGTCGGGTTGGTCGTGGTGCGGAGGCTGGCCTGGATGAACCCGGACGCTGTTCCCGTCGCGAGCGCGAGTTCGTCCGGGCCGACGCGCTGCGGATCGACGTCGAGGATCCGGGCGATCTCGGCGAGCAGCTGGGTCGTGGTGTCGGTCAGCCGGATCGGCCACTCCCGGCGGCCGATCGCCGCGACGGCCGTTGCGAGCTTGGTGACGGCGTTGTTCCGGATGAGCCTCGAGCCGTGGGCGGCGTCGCCGCGGGCGACGAGCTTGATCCAGATCAGGGCCTTCTCCCCCGTCTGCAGCAGGTAGGCGCGCTGGCCGCCGAGCGTGATCGAGTACCCGCCGACCTCGCTGATCGCCTCGGTGGCGCCTGCGAAGAGCTCCGGGCGGGTGTCGACGAGGTAGTGCGAGCCGAGCACTCCCCCGGCCTCTTCGTCGGCGAAGAACGCCACGATGAGGTCACGGGCCGGTGCCTCGCCCGCGCCGAGGATGTCGCCCAGTGCCGCGAGGATCATCGCATCCATGTTCTTCATGTCGACGGCACCCCGGCCCCAGAGCAGGCCGTCCTTGATGACACCGGCGAAGGGGTCGACCGACCAGGTCTCCGGGTCGGCGGGGACGACGTCGAGGTGGCCGTGCACGACCAGGGCGCCCGCGTCGCGGTTCCGGCCGGGCACGCGCACGACGACACTCGTGCGCCCCGGCTCCGAGTCGAAGAGCTCCGGCGCGAGGCCGAGGCCCCTGAGGTGCTCGGCGACGTACTCCGCGGCATCCGTTTCACCGTTGGAACGGCCCTCGCCGTAGTTCGTGGTGTCGAACCGGATCAGGTCGCGGGCGAGTTCCGCGGTCAGATCGAGGGGTGTTGCCGGATCGGTGTCGTCTGCCCAGGAAGCCATGACTTCACGCTATCGGTTGTCGCTGCGGGGAGCTGTCCCGGGGGTTCACGGACTGTCATGTGCGGGTGTGCGGTCGGGTTGTGCGGGAAGGCCTCGAAATCCGTGCTAGATTATTGACTCGTCAGCCGGTCACCGGCTGGCCAGCACCAGCCCGGGTGGCGGAATGGCAGACGCGCTAGCTTGAGGTGCTAGTGCCCTTATGGGCGTGGGGGTTCAAGTCCCCCCTCGGGCACAGAATGAAGATCCGGTAGTCCAGGTTCTTCGCTGTGAGAAGAAATAGGTCGAGACATCCAACGGATGTCCGGCCTATTTCTTTGCCCGGATCGGATACTCAGCGCTCCTTGCGATATGTGCAGCCTGCAGTTTGCTGACAGTGGCCCAAGGATTCGTTCCGATACGTTCCTGATCGTGCCGCCCGAGTCCTGAAGAACGGCTGACGTGCCTGCCCACCCGCTGTGCCCCGGGAACGGGAATGGTCGCGCCATGCGGCGGTCATTGGACGGTGGCAGTGAGCCTGCTGAGGTTGTCCAGGACCTGCGTGCCAAGCGGACGTTGCAGCCACTCGTCGAGCAGAACCTCCCGGGAGTGGCTCCGGTAGTCGTCCTGAATCCTGCGCAGCGCGTCGACGAAACGTCTCCCCCGGACCAGCAGCGAGATTTCGAAGTTGAGGCTGAACGAGCGCATGTCCATATTGCTCGACCCGATCACCGCGACTTCATCGTCGACGGTGAAATGCTTGGCATGCAGGACGACCGGTTTCTCGTACAGGAAGATGCGCACTCCCGCCCGCAACAGGGTCTCGTAGTACGAGCGTTGTGCGTGGCATACGAGGGCCTGGTCGGCGACTTCGCAGGCGTACAGGTGCACCGTTACTCCCCGTTCCGCGGCCGTCGTGATCGCGTAGAGCATGGAGTCGTCGGGGACGAAGTAGGGGCTGGCGATGACGAGTCGTTCCTGGGCCGAGTAGAGCAGGGCGTTGAAGACCCGCAGGTTGTTCTCGCCTTCGAACCCGGGCCCACTCGGAACGACCTGGCAGTCGAGGGTGTCCTCGGTGGTCACGGAATAGATCGGGTCTGCCTCACGGGTGAGGAGATCTTCCGTCTCGGAGTACCAGTCGGTGATGAAGATCGCGTTGACGCCCGCGACGACGGGGCCTTCCAGTCGCACCATCAGATCCTTCCACCGCAGGTTCCGTTTGATGTTTCCCCTGGTGTTGTAGCTGGGGTCGACCATGTTCTGCGAGCCCATGAATCCGACGATTCCGTCGATCACGAGCACCTTGCGGTGGTTTCGCAGGTCCGGGCGCCGCCATTGCGTTCTGAAAGGATGGAAGGGGAGCATTTCGTGGGAATCGATGCCGACGTTCCTCAGCCAACGGCGGGTCGCCCGGCCCTGCGGGCTCCGGATCGTCGAGATGTGGTCGTACAGAACCCTGACGATCACACCCCGTTCATGGGCTGCGAGGAGGGCGTCGAAAAACGGCATCGTCGTCCGGTCTCGGCTGAGAATGTAGAACTCCACGTGCACGTACCGTTCGGCCCGCATCACTTCCTCGGTCATCGCGGCGATCGACTCCTCGTAGTCGGGCAGAAGCACAGCGTCGTTTCCGCCGACGAGCGGCATGGCGCCCAACGTGTGGTTCAGTTCGACGACGGATTCGAACCATTGGGGCCAGGTCTCCGTCTTGGAGACCTGGTCGAGGCCGGCGGTCGTACCGAGGATGTAGTCGTTGATGTCCTGTTGCTTCTCGCGCCGTGCCCTCGGGAGCCTGCTGCTGCCGAAGAGGCTGAAGAGCACCGCTCCCGGGATCGGCGCAATGAAGATCGCCATCAGCCAGGCCATCGCCGCCGTGGGACGGCGGTTCGGCGGAATCCTGATGACCGCCCCGACGCGGATGGCCATCTCGAGGAAGAGGACCGCGATCGGCAGGGCCTTGGGCAGTTTTCGCAGGTTCACTCTGGAAGTCCGATCTGACGTGCGGCCGCGCGGATTCACGTGTCCCCACCTTAGTTGGGCCGCCGGTACCCCGGGAGGTAAGCTCGCCTTCACCCACGATCACCGCATGAGCATGGTGACCGGTCGGTGCCCATCAAACGATCCTTTGGCTGGAGTCATGGCCGGTAGTTCAACCGAACGCTCGGATGCAGCGCCCGGCGCGCGTCCTGAACGTGCGGCAACGTCGGGTGCACGCCGCGTCTCCCGCCGGTGGCCGCTGATCAGTGGCCTCGCAGCCGTCGCCCTGGCGTGTGCGCTGGGCGCTCTGATCGCAACGCGTGATCATGGGCTGCCGTTGCCCATCGATGTGGAATGGATGCGGGAACTGGTTGAGAATCGCGAACCCCTCTGGCAGGTCCTTGCACTGACGATGGACTTCCTCGGAGGAGGCGTGGTGGCGACCCTCGTCGTGCCGGCCCTCGTCGCCGTCGCGCTGCTTGTGGCACGACGTCCCTGGGCGGCGGCTTACTACCTGGTCGCGACCATCGTCACCGGAGCAGCCGTCCAACTCCTGAAACAATTCTTCGGGCGCGCACGCCCGGAAAATTTCCTGACGAACCTCGATTTCGGATCTTTCCCATCTGGCCACGTTGCGAATGCCGCGACGATGGCCGCAGTCATTGCGATTCTCCTGCCACGGATCTGGGTTGTGGTCGCCGGGACCGTTTACACGGCCCTCATGATGATCAGTCGCACCTATCTCGGTGCACACTGGCTCACCGATACCCTGGGCGCCCTGCTGCTCGGAATCGGCGTCGCGATTGTCACGTGGGCGCCGCTCGCCGCCAAGCTCGACGGTGAACGCGCGCTCGCCAAGGAACGCAGGTCACGATCAGCGAAAGGAATTGCCCCGTGAATCCTCCCCGCACCAACGGCCAGCGGCCTTCCCTGCACGGCATGCGCACCAGATTCATCGCAGAGGAACGCGTGCTGGAGCCCGCCTCTCGCCGGCGATTCTATGTGACGTCGATTGTTCTGGTCGGCTTCGGCGTCGTCTGTTTCACGGCAATCCTCGCCTCCGTCCTGCAGCACAACGGACTCACCGTGGTGGACGCGCCTGTGCAGGACTGGCTCTTCGGTATGCGCTCGCCAACCCTGACCGCGATCATGATCGGACTGGCGATCGTTTTCGGGCCCGTCGCACTTCCCATCCTTCTTCTCGTCGTGTGCGTGGTCTGGGGCATCATAGGTAAGCACGGCCGACGTCCACTCATCCTGGCATCGGCCATGTTGGTCGGAGTCCTCTTGGGGCAGGTGATCGGACATGCGGTGGACCGCCATCGACCGCCGACCGATCTCATGCTCTTCGGCCCCGATCCCTCCTTCTCCTTCCCGTCCGGACACGTCCTGGGCGCATCAGACTTCGTGCTGTTGACCGCGTACCTCGTGTTCTCACGTCGTCGAAGCATCCGTGGAGCAATGGCAGGCTTCGGCTTCGCGCTCCTGTGCATCGTCGCCGCGGCGGTCAGTCGCGTTTATTTGGGCTACCACTGGGCAACGGATGTCATGGCATCCGTATCACTTTCTCTGGTCATTCTGGGCAGCGTGATCGCCTACGACACGTGGCGAAGCCTTCGGGCTTCCGGGGAGCTCCAGATCACGATCCCGCACTCTGCGGAATGACCTGAACCCGCGTGAACCTCAGATGTCAGAGCCGGGCGCGCCAGGCCCTGACGAAGCAGTACAGCCCATAGGCGATCAGACCCGCACCAAGAGCAGACAAGATAGGCCCGCCGTACGGAAGAGCGACGAGGGACCTCAGCGCCCCGTCCAGGCCGGTCGACTGGCTCGGGTCCACGGTGATGGCCGCAACCACGATGAGGACCGCCACGACGGCCAACACGATTCCCTTGGCGACGTAGCCGACGATTCCCAAAGCGAGGACAAACTTTCCAGCCGACCCGCTCGGCACCGAGATATCTGCCGTGAACTTCTGCAACGCACCCTTGCGCACGAAGTAGACCCCGATGGCCAGCACGAGAAGACCCCCGGCCAGGAGGACGATCACGCCTCCTGGCGCCGCAAGAAGCGATGCGCTGGCATCACGGGTACTGCCGGCGGAACTCGTCGCTCCCCCCTGCGCAAAGGTGAAAGCGGTCCCCGCAAGAAGGAAGTAGACAACCGCCTTGCCGACTTCAGTGACGCGCCGGGACCACTGACGTTTGGGGTCTGCGCCGCGCATCAGGAACGCTCCCAAAAGCAGCCAGAGCCCGAGGGCAGCCAGTCCCGCGACCACAACCCACAGAACGAATACTCCGCCCGGGCTCGTCGCGAGCTGCCCGAGAGCACCGGACTGATCTGCACTACCGCTTCCGGCACCAACCGCGATGGCGATGGCTATCGCGGCGATGAGGATGTGCAACAAGCCGTTGACGGCGAAGCCCAGGCGGGCAAGCATCTGCAAAGTGCGGCTGTTCTTTGCTGTGCTGGCAACGCTGGCCGCTGAGTTACTGATCACGGCCTCAGCATAGGACGACATCGGTGGTCCGGACTATCCTTCTTCCCTAACGAACTTCCCCAACGAATCAGGGAGTCCACCAGGGCCGCAGGGGCAGGCTCCCGAGGCCATCCCCGTCCGACGGCTTCACCGCAAGGACCTGGTGCAGCTGGATTCCCCCCGTCTCGAACGCGAGCCGTGAGCCGGCCATGTACAGGCCCCAGACCTTCGCGGTCTGCAGTCCGACCTCGGCGACGGCCTCATCCCAGTGCTCGACGAGGTTGGTGCACCAGTCGCGCAGGGTCAGGGCGTAGTGCTGCCGCAGGTTCTCCTCGTGAAGCACCTCCAGGCCGGTGTCCTGTGCGGCGCTGATGATGCGGCCGGAGCCGGTGAGCTCGCCGTCGGGGAAGACATACCGGTCGATGAACCCGCGGGTGGACGCTTCGGAATGGTTGTCCGGGCGGGTGATGCAGTGGTTGAGCAGGAGCCCGCCCT
Source organism: Cryobacterium sp. 10I1 (assembly GCF_035019805.1). Taxonomy (NCBI): domain Bacteria; kingdom Bacillati; phylum Actinomycetota; class Actinomycetes; order Micrococcales; family Microbacteriaceae; genus Cryobacterium; species Cryobacterium sp. 10I1. The sequence goes on along the minus strand of NZ_JASJVF010000035.1, from coordinate 14,533 downwards.
GGCGCAGGCGGGACTGCAGGAACTCGAAGTACGCGGGATAGTTGCGCACGCCGATGTGCTCGAGCAGCCCGATCGACGACACGGCGTCGAAGCCGGTCTCGGCGATGTCGCGGTAGTCGCCGAACCGGACTTCGGCCAGACCGGCGAGGCCTTCCTCGGCGATCGCACGCTGCGCCCAGCCGGCCTGCTGTTCCGACAGGGTCACTCCGGTGGCCCTCACGCCGCGGCGGGCCGCGTAACGCACCATGCCGCCCCAGCCGCAGCCGACGTCGAGCAGCCGGTCGCCCGGCTTCAGCCGCAGCTTCTCGAACACCAGCCGGTACTTGTTCTCCTGAGCCTCGTCGAGGGAGGCGTCCGGGCGCGGGTAGCACGCGCACGTGTAGGTCATCGACGGCCCGAGCACCCACTCGTAGAAGGTGTTCGACACGTCGTAGTGGTGGTGGATCGCCTCGGCGTCCCTGCTCTTGCTGTGCCGTAGTCCCCCGGCGATCCGGCGCCAGCGCGGCGGTGCTTCCAGTTCCGGCGGTTTGATCGGGCGCAGGTGGCCGACTCCGATCGAGCGGATGATGGTGGCCATCACCCGGGGCGACGGCAGCGTGAAGACCAGGTCGCCGGTGAGCGCTCTGAGGAGCTCGTACGGGTCGCCGGGGTGCACCCCGTGGATCTCGAGGTCACCGGCGATGTAGGCGCGGGCCAGGCCCAGGTCGCCGCGGCCGGTCGCCAGGTAGGTCGTGCCCCGCGGCGTTCTCAGCTCCAGCCCGAGGGGTGCGTCTCGCGGGCCGGCCGAACTCCCGTCGTAGGCGGTGAACCGAAGCGGGAGCCGACCGCCGGCCAGGATCTCGAGGATCCCGGCCAGGGCGAGCTTGCCCTCTGGTTCAGGTCGCCCTGCCTGATCCGCCTCTTCCGGCGTTCGTTGCTGGAACGTGGTCATCGTCGTAACACCGCCTTTGCGTAGAGATCGAGGAGACGCGAATCGGGGTCGTATCGGTCCTTGACGCTCCGATAGACGTCTCCGCCATAGAGTCCGTCGAACTTCTCCGGAGAGTAGTACGAGTCCGAGTACAGCGACTTGTGCCCGTCGAACTCGCCGACCGCATCCTCGATCCGACGGTTCGTCTCCCCCTCGGTCGACCCCACCGGCACCGTCGACCAGAACCCGACGTTGACATACGTCTGTCGCGGCCGGATCGGGTACAGCGGCCAGCCGCCGTCGTCACGCAGCCGCAGCGGGCAGAGCCAGATCGGTTCGATCGGCACAGTGGCCAGAAACCACTCCAGGAACTCCGCACAGCGCTCGATCGGTATCTCGACGTCCTGCACGACTCGTTCCCGGCGTGGACGATTCCGCAGCCACTCGAGGCGATCCCCAATCTGGAATCGCTGTTCGTAGCGCATCAGCTTCCCGTAGAAGCTGCTGCGCCGAAGCGTTCGGGGCCAGAGCCTGCGGACGAGCGGACGCTGTGCGCCGAATGCCGCCGAGCACCAGAACCAGTCCGTGTCCCACCGCCACAGGTAGTCGTGGATCGTGAGCCGGTCGACCGTGGTGCCGGCGTCGTGCTGGATGGACCGGTAGTAGATCTTCTGCCCGGTGTAATCGCTCACCGGGCCGGACGCGGCGGTCTGGGCGCCCACGCAGAGGTAGCCTTCGTCGGCGCTGAACACCACGCCGTCGAGGTAGTCGACGCGGTCGCCGTCCAGGTCACCGGTCGCGACGATGCGGCCCATCGCCGCGACGAGGGCGGGGAGCGAGTGGAACCGCAGGTGCCGGATCTCGACGAAGGGGTCAACCTGCTCCAGCTCAATGCGCAGGCGCACCGCGTACCCGAGCGTGCCGTAGGAGTTCGGGAAAGCGCGGAAGAGGTCCTCGTGCTCAGCCGGCGACGCCGTGATGACGTCGCCCGTTCCGGTGAGGATGTCCAGCTCCAGCACCGACTCGTGCGGAAGGCCGTTGCGGAAGGACGTCGATTCGATGCCGAGGCCCGTGACCGCACCGCCGAGGGTGATCGTCTTCAGCTGTGGGACCACGAGCGGAGCCAACCCGAGCGGCAAGGTCGCGGCGAGGAGGTCCTCATAGGTGCACATGCCGGCCACGTCGGCCGTCCGCGCTTCGGTATCGACCGCGATGACGCCCGTCAATCCCGACGTGTCGAGGCCCGGGGCGTCCGACTTCGCGCGTGACCGGAACAGGTTCGAGGTGTGCTTCGCGAGCCGGACGGAGGCCGTCGGCGGGACCGCCCGATAGCTCGCGAGCAGCCGCTCGACGCCGGCGGCGTGAATGGTGTGTGCGTCGATCGAGGGAGTGGACACCCACCCAAGCTAGTCCTCGATCGCCCAGCCCGCACGCATCGCCGTTACGAGAGATCGAGACTGGACCTGGCGAAACGAGCGGAGAGGAACCGGCCGTTGATCAGGAGACCTTCGGCATCATCACGGACGGCCGCGTCGTACATCTCGGTGACGGCCGTCTCGAGAACGGTCAACTGAGCGGCCAGTGCCGTGTCAGGCGTGGTGCCGTCGGCGAAGACGTGATTGTGCGCCCACTCGGCAGGGAGCGCAAGATACGTGCGCAGAGTCTCGGGGAGATACGAGGTCGCCGTTCGCCTGGCCGTCATCTCGGCTTCCAGGTTGCCCGCCAGCCTCGGCAGTGTCTCCAGCAGCAGCCCGGTGATCCGACGGACGGCCGTCACGGCTTCCGGCGGGAGACGGGACTCCACCCGCGCCGGAAGGCTTCTCAGATCGACGTCGAGGGTCGCATCGGCAACCCGTACGTCCGACCCTGTCGACTCGATGCCGAGGGTGTGGAGTGCGTGCGCCGCCGCGGAAGCCTCGCCCGCGGCATCCCCCGCCACGGCGGCGATACGGCCGGCGAAGACGCTGAGCCATTCGCCGAGGGTCAGGGTCCGCCGTGAGATCACGACGCCGCCGGAAACCTTCTGGGCCTGGGCGAGGAACCGGGGTCCCGCGAGGTGAGTGAGGGTCAGGGTCTCACTGTTCGCCCCAAGTCGAATCTCACGGATGGACCCGGGCTTGCCGGCCAGGCGGTCTGCCAGCGAGCGGTTCCGTTCCACCGTCAGGACACTCGCGGCCACCGGTGCGGACAGCGCACGTATGGCTCCGTCGGCGAGGCCGGCCAGAAACGCCTGGGGGTCGGCCGTGGCTTGCTCGAGGGTCACCAGCGGCCACCGTCCGTCAGGGGAAGCACGAGGCTCGGAGTGGCGATGACGTGATCCTCGCGCAGTTCGCGGACCGCGCTTCCGATCGCGAAGAATTCCGTGGTGTGCCCGCCCCACCGGTGCGGCAGCGACAGGAGTTGCACTCCGACGATGCCGTCAGCCGCGAGGGTTTCGGCCTCCGTCTGCATTCTCCCCATGGCCAGTTCGCGAGCGTCGTACAGCGCCTCCGTGAATTGGGTGATCTCGACGTTCGCTCCCAGGCTGCTGAGGGCGGCTATCGTTCCCCGGTGGGCGATGTGATAGACGCAGGTTCCCATCACGAGGCCGAGCGGTGCGTAGCCCGACTGGATCAGGGTCCAGAAGTCCTGGCCGGAGAGGTCCGAGGTGAACGGAAGACCCTTGTTGTTGCGCCAGGTACCGCTCGCCGGGGCGTGGTCTGCCACGACGGCTGTTCCGATGGCCACGAATTCGGCAAGGTTGTTGCCGTAGTCCTTGAACTCGATCTCGAGCCGAACGCCCACGATGCCGTCTGCGCCCAGGGCGTCGGCCTCCGCCTCCATGCGCGTCATCGCGAGTTCCCGAGCGTGGTACATCGCGGCACTGAGCTTGTCGAGCTCCATGTTCTGGCCCCAGCGTCGCGTCTGGATCCCGACGTGGTAGACGCTCGAACCGAGCACGAGTCCCACCGGGCGGAATCCGGCTTGCCGCACCAGGAGGAACTCGTTGACGGACAGGTCGGACGTGAACAGATGCTTCTTGCCGTCGGCCAGGCGCGCCCGGGCGCTCGCCGAGAGGGAGACGCCGGAGAATGGGTCCGTCATGGGGTGGTCGTCCGTTCGCTCGTCGTGGGTGCTGGGGAGATCATCGTTCAGGCGTTCGTGGGCGTTGCGGGGAATCGCGCAGGGGCATCACGGTCAGGGGCGGAGGAACGGCCGACCGGTTCCGCGCGCGCGGCAACGCCACCAGGGTGGTGCCGACGACGACGAATTCGGCGTGCAGGTCTCGCGCATCCGAGCCGCCGCACGCGGTGTCGAACTCGGACAGCGTGGTGTCGGTCACGACGAGATCTGCCGCACCCGTGTGCGTGACCCGGCGCGCGAGCCGCTCCCTGGCTTCGCGCCGCGCCGCCTGGACCAGCCTGGTCATCCCGGTCACTTCGCCGTTGATCCAACTGGTGCGCTGCTGCTGAAGCTGCCAATCCTCATGCTTCGTCGACACGGACATCCCGAGCACGACACTGTGCGGGAGATATCCGGCCAGGAGAGCCGCGGCGCAGTCTTCTCCGCTCAGGTTGGTGTACCAGGGGTCGGCCGCGGATCCGGGAGAAGGCACGAGAGAGGAATCCGTGGAGCGCACGGCCGTACCGAGGGCGCTGAATTCCCAGGCCGTGCCCTCGACGCGGGTGCGACGGATGCGAATGTCAACGACTCCGTGCGCCCCGAGTGCCTGCGCTTCGACGCGCATCCGCTTGAGTGCGCCATACCAGCCGCGTTCGTATGCGCCGACGTAGGGGGCGAAGCTGCCCCAGGTGGACCCGCCGCCTGAGGTCGTCACGGGCGAAACCTGGCCTATCGACGATCTCCCCATCTTCGCCCCCGACGTCCACCAGGCACAACCGCTGCCCTTCCACCCGAGGTTCATGACGGCGCAGCCGAAGACTTCGCCGACGGCGGTCAGCCCGACGCTCTGGATGCTCGCCGCCGCGGCGACCGAGAGCAGCGACCCCGCTGTTCGACTGGCCTTTTGTCCAGCGATGCGGGCATGCGCAGCAGGCGGCAGTCCCCCCGTCCATTGATCCACGTGCTCATATAAGCACCCCGGACCCGGATAGCCAGGCACTTCCGCGGTCGGACACGGTTTATTTCCCGGTGACGCAGAACGCCCGGTGCGCCGGAGACTCTCTCGGGCGCACCGGGCGAATGCCGGCCGGGGTGACTACAGGGTGGCGCGCACCTGCACGACGGCGCCGTCAGGGGCGTACGGCACGGTGCGGCCTTGGATGGCCACTCCGTCGACCTCGAGGCTCGCGCGCGACCCCTCCCTGCCCGAGTTGGCAACGGTGATGACGTAGGTCGCACCGCGGGCCCGGCGAGTGACGGTGAATTCAGCGACGTCCGGTCCGAGCTGCGGGTCGACGACGAGGCCGTCGTAGTCGGTGCGCACGCCCAGGAGGTACTGGGAGACCGTCACGAAGTTCCACGCGGCTGTGCCGGTGAGCCAGGAGTTCTTGGCCTCGCCGTGCCGGGAGGCCTCCTTGCCGGCGATCATCTGCGCGTACACGTACGGTTCGAGGCGGTGCACCTCGGAGATCTCCTCACGGTAGGCCGGCGTGATCTTGCGGTAGTGGTCGAAGGCCTTGGCGCCGCGGCCGAGAACCGTCTCGCCGATGATGACCCACGGGTTGTTGTGGCAGAAGATTCCGCCGTTCTCCTTGTAGCCCGGCGGGTACGTCGAGACCTCGCCGAGTTCGATGCGGTAGCTCTTGTACGCCGGGTATTGCAGTACGAGTCCGTGTGCGGAGCCGAGCAGGCGGTCCACGGAGTCGAGGGCTCGGAACGCGGGGCTTGTAGCGGACGGGGTTCCGTCCGCGTTGTGCTCGACGCCGACGCCGGCGAGGACCGCGAAGCCCTGCGGCTCGATCCAGATCTGGCCCTCGGTGTCTTCGTGGGTGCCGACCTTGTTGCCGTAGAAGTCGTAAGCGCGCAGGAACCACTCGCCGTCCCAGCCGTCGGAGAGCAGCACCTGGCTCATGGTCGCAGCGGCCTTGCGGGCGCGGTCGGCCTGCTGGGTGTCGCCGCCGCGCTCGGCGATGGTCGCGTACTGTCCGGCAGCGAGCACGAACTGGGCCGCGATGAATGTCGACTCCGCGACGCCGCCTGCCTGGTTCTCCGTGGTCTGGAAAGACTCGCCCGGCGTCGTCGAGAAGCAGTTCAGGTTCAGGCAGTCGTTCCAGTCGGCGCGCCCGATCAGGGGCAGGCCGTGCGGGCCGAGGTTGTTGAGGGTGAACTCGAAGGAGCGCGTGAGGTGGGTGTAGAGCGTCTGCGCGAGCGCGTCGTTGTTGTCGAACGGCACGACCTCGTCGAGGATGCTGAAGTCCCCGGTCTCCTTGAGGTAGGCATCCACCCCGATGATCAGCCAGGCCGGGTCGTCGTTGAAGCCGCTCCCGAGCTCGTTGTTGCCGCGCTTGGTGAGCGGCTGGTACTGGTGGTAGGCCGAGCCGTCCGGAAGCTGGGTGGCGGCGATGTCGAGGATGCGTTCGCGGGCGCGGTCGGGGATCAGGTGTACGAAGCCGAGCAGGTCCTGGGTCGAGTCTCGGAAGCCCATCCCGCGCCCGATTCCGGTCTCGAAGTAGGAGGCCGAGCGGGACATGTTGAATGTGACCATGCACTGGTACTGGTTCCAGATGTTGACCATCCGGTTGAGCTTGTCGTCCGGCGAGGTCACGGTGTACGCGGAGAGCAGGGTGGTCCAGTACTCCCCCAGGGCCTCGAACGCGGCATCCGCCTTCTCGGTCGTGTCGAGCCGGGCGAGAAGTTCGTGCGCCCGTGTCTTGTTGATGACCTGCTTGGCATCGTCGGCCCACTTGCCCTGGCCGTTCTCCTCCGTGTTCTCGACATAGCCGACGACGAACACGAGCTCGCGGGTCTCGCCGGGCTGCAGGGTCGAGTCGACCTGGTGCGAACCGATCGGGTACCAGCCGGACGCCATCGAGTTCTGCGCCGTGCCGGCGTTCGGGACCTTCGCCTCGGCCAGGGTCTCATAGAGCCCGACGAAGGTCTCCCTGTCGGTGTCGAACCCGGCGATCTCGGCGTTCACCGAGTACACGGCGTAGTGGTCGCGACGCTCGCGGTATTCGGTCTTGTGGTAGATCGTGCTGCCCTCGACCTCGACCTCGGCGAGGGAGAGGTTGCGCTGGTAGTTGGTCTGGTCGTCCTGGGCGTTCCAGAGGCAGAACTCGAGGTACGAGAAGAGGGAGAAGGTCTTGACGTGGTCCGAGGTGTTGGTGATCGTCACCTTCTGCACCTCGGCCGTCTCGCCGAGGGGTACGAAGTACAGGGTGGAGACGCGCAGGCCGCCGCGCTCGCCGGTGATCCGGGTGTACCCCATGCCGTGGCGGGTCTCGAAGAAGTCGAGGTCCTTCTTCATCGGCAGCCAGCTCGGCGTCCAGACGTCGCCGCCGTCGTTGATGAAGAAATATCGTCCGCCGGAGTCGGTGGGAATGTCGTTGTAGCGATACCGCGTCAGGCGACGCATCTTCGCGTCCTTATAGAACGTGTACCCGCCGGCCGTGTGAGAAATCAGGGAAAAGAAATCTTCGCTGCCCAGGTAGTTGATCCACGGGTATGGCGTGAGCGGGGTCTCGATCACGTATTCCCTGGCCTCGTCGTCGAAATGACCGAACCTCATGTGTGCACCTTTGCGATATGCGGAGGACCGGATAGCGACGGGATCCGAAAATATCGGAATCCATCGATGCACCAGACCCAAACCTGTGTGAGAGCGCTCTCATTGGCGCCCACGGCTACCCTAGCAAAGGTAGACCCCGGGGTGCCACACCGCACGCCCACCGGATGCATACCCCGCCGGCTCCACTCTGCTGTGGCACGCTGGGACCATGGATCTGGAGGTGTCACCCGCGCTCACGATTCCCGCATCGGAACTCGGCTGGCGGTTCTCGCGGTCGCCGGGGCCTGGCGGGCAGCACGTGAACACCTCGGATAGCCGCGTCGAACTGTCCTGGAGCGTCGCCCTGTCGCCGTCCCTGTCCGACGACCAGCGGGCAAGGCTCCTGGCGCGACTCGACCGGCGACTCGTCGGCGGGGTGATCACGGTCGCAGCGTCGGAGCAGCGCTCCCAGCTCCGGAACCGCGAGATCGCCCTGGCCAAGCTCGCCGAACTCGTGTCCGCGGCCCTGGCCCCGGATGCCGCTCGCCGCCGGGCGACCAAACCGACCAGGGGTTCGAACCGTCGGCGCCTCGCGGCCAAGGAACAGCGTTCGGCGACGAAACAGCAGCGCCGGAGGCCGTCGGAGGACTAGCGCCGGCCAGCGGGAGGTCCCGTACGCTGGTCGGATGAAGCCGATCCGTCCCGCCGTGCCCGCCGATGTTCCCGAGATCCTTCGGCTGGTCGTCGAACTCGCCGAATACGAACGCGAACCCGACGCGGTCGCGGCGACGGAGGAGGGATTCCTCGCCGCCCTCTTCGGCGACGAGCCCGCGGTCCACGCGTTCGTCATCGACGGCGAGGAGGCCGGTACCCTGGCCGGGATGGCCGTGTGGTTCCTGACCTTCTCGACCTGGGAGGGCGTGCACGGCATCCATCTCGAGGACCTGTACGTACGGCCGGCCCACCGGGGCGGCGGGTATGGAACCGCACTCCTCACCAGCCTCGCGGCACTGTGCGTCGAGCGCGGGTACGCGCGCCTGGAATGGGATGTCCTCGACTGGAACGCGCCCGCGATCGGCTTCTACGAGTCTCTCGCCGCCCGGCCCCTCGACGGCTGGACGACGTACCGTCTCGACGGCGCAGCGTTGCGGCGCGCCTGAGCCCGCGCATCCGCTTCACCGGCCCGGTCCCGGACGTCGACTAGACTCGGTCCAGACTTCCGGTCGCTGATAACTTCAGCGAACGGACGAGCGCTGGTTGAGACAGTGCAGGAAGGCCCCCGGATTCGTCCGGGGGCCTTCTCTTTTGCCTCGGCTCGGACTTCTTATTCTGGAATGGGAATGCGGAACCGTCGGCGCCGATTACATCCCTCGTACCGAAATGACGACGGAGGCCGCATGAGCACGACTGAAGTAGGTTTCCGATCCGCGCGCGGCCCGATCCTGATCGCCCTGATGCTGACGACGGGGCTCGTGGCGATCGACGCGACGATCCTCGCCACAGCGGTGCCGACGATCGTCGGCGACCTCGGCGGATTCGCCCAGTTTCCGTGGCTGTTCTCGATCTACCTGCTCGCGCAGGCCGTCTCCGTGCCGGTCTACGCGAAACTCTCGGACACGCTCGGCCGGAAACCGATCGTGATGATCGGCATCGGACTGTTCCTTCTCGGGTCCGTGCTCTGCGGCCTGGCCTGGAGCATGCCTGCGCTGATCGCATTCCGGGCGATCCAGGGCCTCGGCGCCGGCGCCGTGCAGCCGATGGCGATCACGATCGCCGGGGACATCTACACCGTCGTCGAACGGGCCAAGGTGCAGGGCTACCTCGCAAGCGTCTGGGCGATCTCCTCGGTGGTGGGACCGAGCCTCGGCGGGATCTTCTCGCAGTTCCTGTCCTGGCGCTGGATCTTCTTCGTGAACATCCCGCTGTGCCTCATCGCTGCCTGGATGCTGCAACGCACCTTCCACGAGACCGTGACGGCCCGCCGGCACCGCGTCGACTACCTCGGCGCCGTCCTCCTGACGACGGCACTCACTCTTCTGATCCTCGCGGTCCTCGAGGGTGGTCAGGCCTGGGCCTGGGATTCCGTGCCGAGCATCGCGGCCTTCGCGACCGGGGCCGTGCTCCTCGTCCTGTTCGGGTTGGCGGAGCGTCGTGCCGCAGAACCGGTGCTGCCGCTCTGGGCGTTCAGCAGGCGCCTGCTGCTCAGTACCGCGTTGATCTCGGTCGGCGTCGGCGCGATCCTGATCGGGCTGACCTCCTTCGTTCCGACCTACCTCGAAGGCGTGCTCGGCACGCCGCCGCTCGTCGCCGGACTCGCTCTCGCCGCCCTCACGGTCGGCTGGCCCATCTCCGCGGCGCTGTCCGGCCGGTTCTACCTCAGGATCGGCTTCCGGAACACAGCGCTGATCGGCGTGTCCATCGTCCTGTTCGGCGCCCTGCTCCTTGCGGGGACGGCCGGCACTCCGATGGTGGTGGTGACCGCGCTGAGCTGCTTCGTCGTGGGCCTCGGCCTCGGCCTCGTCGCGACACCCACGCTCATCGCGGCGCAGTCGAGCGTCGAATGGGACGAGCGCGGTGTCGTGACCGGCGCGAACCTGTTCTCCCGGTCCATCGGCAGTGCCGTCGGTGTCGCGATCTTCGGCGCAGTGGCGAACGGGATCATCGGCTCGTCGGCATCGGGCGTGCGGGATGCCGCGAGCGTTCAGGCGGCATCCGTCGCCGTCTTCGTCGCGGTCGCCATCACCGCCGCGCTGACCGTGGTCGCCGCGGTGTCGATGCCCCGGCGCGCCCGGGCCTGAGGCCGATCCGGTCAGGGGGTCTCGTCGACGATTCCGATGAAGCGGGTGCCGACACCGTCGACCTCTGTACGGCTGAGACCGGCGGCAGGCTCCGGCAGTTCGTCTGCGCCATGGTCGTCACACGTGAGGTACGTGAAGGCCGGCCACCACTTCTTCGGGCGGGCCGCCTCCGAGAAACCGCAGACGTCGCAGCGGAGCTCGACCCAGACCGGTTTCTTGCCCGTGCGGTTGGCCCGCGACTGCACCAGCCAGTCCGGCGGGTTGTTCTCAATCTCGGCCAGTTCCGCTTCGGTCAGGCGCGAGGGAAGGTCGTGTCGCTGCGCCATCTCGAGCGGAATATCCAGTCGCAAGGCGGCCATTCGTCTCGTAATCATCGTGTTCAAGGATAATCGCCGCCGGCCGGGTCTGGTCCGCCGACATCACCCGGGACGGTACCCCGGACGACATCCCCGACACCACCGCGGTATCCGGCGTCAATTCGGTGCTGAGGAACGTGCCAGCAGGCCTTTCGTGCGCGTAGGCTGATCCCTGCACTACGCGACCTCCAGACCAGTAAGGGCCCCTCGTATGCCTCACTCCTCGACGGAGGCCGGCTCCACCGCGGTTCCCCGACCCGTCACCACCCGGCGGGACCGTCTTTCGCACTGGCTCCTTCAGGACAGTGAGCGCCCGCACCAGGGTCCGCACGCCCGCACAGCGGAGAAGACGCACAGCTGGTGGCGCGTCATGTGCCTCACCGGCGTCGACTACTTCTCCACGCTCGGCTACCAGCCGGCCATCGCCGCGCTCGCGGCCGGCCTGCTCTCCCCCTTTGCAACGATCGTCCTCGTCCTGCTGACCCTGCTCGGCGCGCTCCCCGTGTATCGCAGGGTCGCCCGCGAGAGCTTCAACGGCTCCGGGTCCATCCACATGCTCGAACACCTCCTGCCCTGGTGGGCGGGCAAGCTCTTCGTCCTGGCCCTGCTCGGCTTTGCGGCCACCGACTTCATGATCACGATCACCCTCTCCGCGGCGGATGCCACGGCACACGCCATCGAGAATCCCTTCGCCCCCGAATGGTTCCACGGCAACGAGATCGGCATCACCCTCGCCCTGATCTCGCTCCTCGCGATCGTGTTCCTCAAGGGTTTCAAGGAAGCGATCGGCATCGCCGTCGTGCTCGTCGGCATCTACCTCGCGCTCAACCTCGTGGTCGTGTTCGTCTCCCTGGCGCAGATCGCGAGCCGGCCGGTGATGATCACCGACTGGTGGAGCGCGCTCAACGCCCAGCACGGTGATCCGCTGATCATGGTCGGGATCGCCCTCATCGTCTTCCCGAAGCTCGCCCTCGGCCTCTCCGGCTTCGAGACCGGCGTCGCCGTGATGCCGCAGATCACCGGCGACCCGACGGACACACCCGAGCATCCCGCAGGGCGCATCCGCGGCGCCGGCCGCCTGCTGACGACGGCCGCCGTGATCATGAGCGGCTTCCTGATCCTGACGAGCTTCATGACGACGTTCCTGATCCCCCAGGCCGAATTCCAGCCGGGCGGGCAGGCCAATGGGCGCGCGCTCGCGTACCTCGCACACGAGTTCCTCGGCCCGGTGTTCGGAACCGTGTACGACGTCAGCACGATCTGCATCCTCTGGTTCGCCGGGGCGTCCGCCATGGCCGGACTCCTCAACCTCGTGCCCCGGTACCTGCCGCGCTACGGCATGGCACCGCAGTGGGCTCGCGCCGTGCGGCCGCTCGTTCTCGTCTTCACCGCGATCGCGTTCATCATCACCGTCGTCTTCCAGGCCAGCGTCGACGCCCAGGGCGGCGCATACGCGACAGGCGTTCTCGTGCTGATCACGTCGGCGTCCGCCGCTGTGACCCTATCCGCCCGCAGGCAGGGCCAGCGCAAGCGGACGATCGGCTTCGGAGCCATTTCCCTCGTCTTCGCGTACACGACCGTCCTCAACGTCATCGAACGCCCGGACGGCCTGCGCATCGCCGGGCTGTTCATCGCCGGGATCCTGCTCATCTCGCTGATCTCCCGGGTACGCCGGTCCTTCCAGCTTCGGGCGACATCCGTGGCCCTCGACGAGAGGGCCCTCGCTTTCGTGAAAGCGGATGCCGCCGACGGCGCAGTCCGGGTCATCGCGAACGAACCGGACGACGGCAGCGAACACGAGTACCGGCACAAGGACCGCGACGAGCGCCGGTACTCGCACATTCCCCGCGACTCGCAGACCATCTTCCTCGAGGTGCACGGCACCGACTCCTCCGAGTTCGAGGAGGACCTCCTCGTTCGCGGCGTCGTCAAGCACGGCTACCGGGTCCTCGAGGTCTACAGCGGCAACATCCCCAACACCCTGGCTTCCGTGCTCCTCGAAATTCGCGACGTGACCGGCATCGTCCCCACGATCTACTTCGAGTGGACAGAGGGCAGCCCGATCTCCAACATGGCCAGGTTCCTGTTCTTCGGAAACGGCGAGGTCGCCCCGGTGACCCGCGAGGTGCTCCGCGTCGCCGAGCGCGACGTCAAGCGACGTCCGGCGGTGCACGTCAGCTGACCGCTGCCCAGGCCTCGCTCCGTACCGGGAGGGCAGGACACGGGTATGGTCTGCTGCATGAACGCGAGCGCAATGCCGCCGGAACGTCCACCGGTCCAGCCCCGAACGCCGGTGCCACCCCAGCCGGCCGTGCCCCCGCAGCCGGATCGGCGCCGCGGAGGGCGGGCAGGCCTCATCGTCGCCGTCGTTGTGCTCGGCGTCGTCATCCTGGCCGGGGCCGCACTGCTCATCCTTCTTCTGACCGGCGGCGCGGTCGGCACGCCCGTCCATCTCGCAGCGGATGCCGAGGCCGGGTCGAGCGTGGCTGTCCGGGTTCCGAACTCCGCCATCCGCTTCGAACCCAGCCCCGATTCGCAGGTGCACGTGCGGGCAGACGGCAGTTCGCTCGGCGCCACGCCGACGCTGGCGATCACAACGGCGAACGGCGTGACCGAGGTCACCGGCGGGTGCCCGAGCCAGTGGCTCGGCTTCTGCTCCCTGAACATGACGGTGGCCCTCCCTGCTGCACTCTCCCTCACCGCGGACGGGGTGAACGGGCAGATCGAGGCGTCGGCACTCACCGGCGCGCTGAGGCTGACGACCACGAACGGAGCCGTCGAGACGACGGGTACGCTCGGCCGGGTGGAGGTCCACACCACCAACGGCGCGATCAGGGTGCGCGATGCCGGTTCCCGCCGCGTGGTCGCCACGACCACGAACGGAGCCGTCGAGGTCGATTTCCGGGATGCCCCTGAGGCCGTCGAGGCCCGCAGCACCAACGGTTCGATCACGGTGCGCATGCCGGCAGCCGGACTCTCCTACCTCGTCGACGCGCGGACGACGAACGGGAACGTCGACACAGGCTCCGTCCCGAGCGATCCCTCCGCACGGCGCACGATCATCGCCCAGACCACCAACGGTGATGTGCGCGTCACGACCGGCTGACGCCCGTCGACGGGCGGCCTCGCACCGGGCGGGCCGTGCACCGGGCGGGCCATGCACCGAGCGGCCCATGAAACAATGGAGCCATGCCAGACAGCCTCCCTCCCCTCGGCCTCCTCCTCGACGTCGACGGGCCGATCGCCAGTCCGGTCACCCGAACGATCCGGCGCGACAGCATCATCGCCGACCTGATCACGCTCGCGGCCGCGAACGTGCCGATCGCCTTCATCACCGGCCGGTCGGCGCTCTTCATTCGCGAGCAGGTCATTACGCCCCTCCTCGCGGCCGGCCTCCCGGAGACCATGCGCATGTACGGTGTCTGCGAGAAGGGCGCCGTCTGGTTCCCGATCACCGCAGCGGGAATGGGCGACGTTGTCGTCGACCCGAGCGTCGCACTGCCTGCGGCCGCCGTCGACGCGATCCGTTCGCTCGTGCACGACCGTTTCGCCGACACCATGTTCTTCGATGAGACCAAGCAGGCCATGGTCTCGGTCGAACAACGCACGGATGCCGCAGACTCCGACTACGCGGCGGCCGCTGCCGACTTCAACGAGGCCTCATTCGCGATCCTCACGGGCCTCGGGCTCGGGGTCCGCTTCGGTGACCGGGTCTCCCCGGACGCGTCGGGTGCTGTGCCGTTCCGGATCGATCCCACGATCATCTCGACGGACATCGAATCCGTCACCCTCGACAAAGACCACGGCGCCGATCGCGCCC
>NZ_JASJVF010000034.1:0-22485 GCF_035019805.1 Cryobacterium sp. 10I1 | reverse complement strand
GGGCCGGAACGACGCTACTTCAACCGGGCCCAACGCCGGGCGATCACCGCCCGGGACGGCGGGTGCATCATTCCCGGGTGCAAGGCCCCGGCGCACTGGGCCGAAGTGCACCATGTGAAGCCCTGGGCGCAGGACGGGCCCACGACCGTCGACAACGGGGTCCTACTGTGCTGGTTCCACCACCACAGCATCGATACCTCCGGGTGGGAGATCCGAATGGTGAAAGGCTCACCGCAGGTGCGGGCCCCCGGGTTGATCGACCCGCAACGACTCTGGCGGCCACCGAACAGGCACCGCGCCCACCAGGTCCTCACCGGACCACCCAACCGCGACTGACCAACCGTGACGTGACCAACCGTGACGGGGCACGGCCTCCGTCAGCGGACCGGGAGCGACTCGAGGTCGAGGTCGGCTGCGGCGAGCACATCGGCACCGGCATCGCGGAGTGCGGCCATGAAGGCGGCATGAACGGATGCCCCCGGAACCTCAGTGCCCTGGAACTCGAAGGCAGGCGCCGCGCAGGCGTTGTGCACGATGGTGACGGCGAAGCCGAGGTCGAGGGCGGCCCTCGAGGTCGCATCGATGCACATGCTGCTCATCATGCCCATGACGACAAGGTGGTCGATGTTCTCAGCGCGCAACAGCCGTTCGAGGCCGGTGTCCACAAAGGCGTTCGCGGAGCCCTTGGTGAAGTGGCGCTCCGGTGTCACCGGTGCCACGAGCGGGTAGATCTCGACGCCTGTGGTCCCCGGGACGAAGAACGTCGCATCCGCTTCGGTGGCGATGTGCTGGAAGTGTATGACGGTCGTGCCGGTTGCACGGGCAGAGTCGAGGACGCCCCGGGCAACCACCGCGGCGGACTCACTCCCGGAGAGGGGATATGCGCCCCCGGGGAAGTAGTCCTTCTGGATGTCAATGACCACAATTCCAGTGCTCACACCTGCTCCGCTTCGTTTCCTGTGCCGATTCCCCCACACGACTCTAATTGTTACGGGCCGGATTTGCAGTGTCACGCGCTGCCGTATTCTCGGCTCCATCCTCCCCGTTTCATTTCCGATCCCGCAAGGACATCGTGACCGCCACATATACCGGAATCTCCGTCGAATTGCCCGTGCTGACCTGGGGCGATCCCGCCGCGTCGCGGAGCGTGCTGCTGCTTCACGGACTCACGTCCGCGGGAGCGGTCTGGTGGCGAGTCGCGAGCGGACTCGCTGCGGAGGGATGGTTCGTGGTCGCTCCCGACCAGCGTGGCCACGGTCGGGCCCCGCGCACGACCTCGTATCCGCTGGAGGGATTCGTCGCCGACACGCTGCGGCTCCGCCCGGCGCCGGGGAAGCCCTGGGACCTGGTCATCGGGCACTCGCTCGGCGGCGCTGTCGCGCTCCTCGCCGCGGCGGGCAGCGACGACTGGACTCGGAGCGTTTTGCTTCTCGACCCACCGCTCACCCTCGGACCGGACTCGGTCGCACCGCTCCTCGCCGAAACGATCGCGGAGATCACCGATCCGACAACGGCGGGAATACTCAGCCAGAACCCGGGCTGGCACGCGGAAGACGCGCACCAGAAGGTGGAGGCCGCACGTGTGGTCAGCCCGTTCACGGTCGAGCGCGTGCTGAGCGACACCAGCCCCTGGGATCTCGAACCGCACCTCGACGACGTCCGGGTGCCGGTCAGGCTCCTCGGCGCGGACCCCGCGTCGGGCAGCGCATCGGTGCTTCCCGAACAGGGCGAGCGCCTCGCAGCCCGGCACGCGAACCTCAGCTACGCGTTCGTTGCGGGTGCAGGGCATTCGATTCACCGGGACTCGGCGGATCGCGTGATTGCCGAGGCGCTCGGGGCCGCGATCACGGCCGCGCGTACAACCAGTCCATGACCGCTGGACACGCCTCGAGCACGGAAATGTGGCCGTCGTCGGGGCGCAGCCGGAGCTCGGCTCGGGGAAGGCGCCGACTCAGCCAGTCGGCGTGAGATGGCGGGACCACCCGATCCCTGACGCCCTGGAGGAGCAGGACCGGGGCGGAGACCGCGGAAACGGGGAAGCCCCACGGGGCCACGAAGGCGAGATCATCATCGATCAGGCCCTCCGGCCCCGCTTCCGAAGCCAGGCCGACATCGGTGCCCAGGGAGGCCCACGGGCCCGCCAGTGCGTCGTAGTCCGCCTCGATGAAGCTGTCCGGGTCGAAGTCCACGGTTTCCTCGTACGTTGTGCGCTCCGCGCGACCGAGCAGTGCCGCGCGGAGGGAGGCTCCGTCCGTGGCCATGCCGGCGAACCAGTCGATACCGTCGGCGTCGAGCGGGGCCAGACTCGCGAGGCAGCCCACTGCCGAGACTCGCTCCGGCAGCAGGGCGGCGCAAGCGAGGGCGTGCGGACCGCCGCCGGACGCGCCCATGACGGCGAATCGGGCGATGCCGAGCGCGTCGGCAAGCTGTTCGACGTCGGTGGCCGCGGCGGCCACGTCACGACCCGGCAGCGCAGACGAACCGCCGTAGCCGGGCCGGCCATACGAGATGAGACGGATGCCGCGAGCGGCCGCCGCGGACAGCAACGGCTCGAGCAGGGCTCCCGTCTGGGGTGAACCGTGCTGCCAGAGCACGGTGAAGGCCGAGTCGAGTTCGTGGTCGGCGGCGCTGTCGTGCACGCGGAGCGTGCGACCGTCGCGAAGGTGCAGGTCCTGAATGAACACCATGGAGACATCCTAGGCAGGGGGCGGGCAGGAGACAGGCATGAAACCGGAAGAGCCGGGCCGGGAGAAGTGTCTCTCCCGACCCGGCTCTTCCGGTCACTGAGTGGTGGCTACTCGCGCTACTCGCGCGGAAGTCCTGCCGGGTTCACGAGGGACTCGGTGACGCCCTCGGACGTGAGGCCCCAGCGGGCGAGAACGTCGCCGTATTGACCGCCCGTGATCGCCTTGTTGAGCACGATGCTGACGCCCTCGATGAGGCCGTTGCCCTTCTTGGTGCCCGCAGCGATGTTGGCGTGCGCCGGGTAGCCGCCGTTGAAGGTGCCGACGAGCCTGGTCTCACCGTTCTGGGCTGCTGCGTAGGCAGAGGTCGCGTTCGGTCCGAAGTTGGCATCGGCGCGCCCGGACTGCAGGGCGAGGTTCGCGGCTGCGGTGTCGTCGAAGTACTGGTACTCGACGGGGGCGAGGCCCTTGGCGATGTTCTCCTTGTCCCAGCCCTGGAGGATCTTCTCCTGGTTGGTCCCGGAGCCGACGATGACCTTGAGGCCGGCGACGTCCTTGGCTTCCTTGATGGACGAGATCTTCGAGTCGCTCTTCACGTAGAAGCCGAGGAGGTCCTCGCGGTAGCTCGCGAAGTCGTAGAGGTCCTTGCGGGCCTCGGTCACCGTGACGTTGGACGTGATCAGGTCGTACTTGCCGGACTGGATGCCGAGGGGCCAGTCCGCCCACGCTGCCGGCTGCAGGTTGAGCTCGAGGCCGAGACCATCGGCGATGAGCTGGGCGATGTCGGTTTCGTTGCCGATCAGGGTCGTGTCGTCGGTCGCGAACAGGCCAAGGGGAGCGACGTACGGGCTGACGACGACCGTGAGCTTGCCGGCCTCGATCGGGGTGAAACCGCTCTTCTTGATGGCCGCGATGGCCTCGGGCACCTTGTCGAGACGGATCCGGTCCTGCTTCGGGCCGAGGTTGAACGTCACAGGTGCGGCGGACGCCGAGGGAGAGGCCGCGCCTGCGGCCTGGGCCGAGCTGTTGCCGGTGCCGGCCAGGACGGCCGCGGTGATGCCGCCTGCGACGAGAGCAACGGCGGCGATGCCTCCGATGATGACCGCGGTTTTCTTCTTAATTGCCATTGTGTGCCTCTATTTCTGTGGGGTTCTGTTTGTGAATGCTGCTGTGCAGGGTGGGTGGTGGCTGATTGGCCCGGAACGCGTTTAGAGCACGCGACCCAGGAATTCTTTGGTGCGCGGGTGCTTCGGCGAACCGAAGACCTGCTCGGGGGGACCGACTTCGAGGACGTGCCCGGCGTCGATGAACACGATCCGGTCGGCGACCTCGCGGGCGAATCCGATCTCGTGGGTCACGATGATGAGCGTCGTGCCGAGTTTGGCCAGGTCTCGGATCACGTCCAGGACCTCTCCGACGAGCTCGGGATCGAGCGCCGATGTCGGTTCGTCGAAGAGCAGCACCTTGGGCTGCAGGGCCAGGGCCCGCGCTATCGCGACGCGCTGCTGCTGGCCGCCGGAGAGTTGGCGGGGATAGGCGTCCGGCTTGTCGGCGAGGCCCACCTTCGCGAGGAGTCCGAGGGCGAGTTCGCGGGCATCCGACTTGCCCAGGCGCCCGAGAGCGACGGGAGCGACGGCGATGTTCTCTGCGGCCGTGAGGTGCGGGAAGAGGTTGAAATTCTGGAAGACGACGCCAACGTTGGTGCGCCGCTTCAGGATCTCGCGTTCCTTCAGCTCGAAGAGCCGGTCACCGCGCTGCTCGTACCCGATGAGCTCGCCGTCCACGGTGACCCAGCCCCTGTCGACGCTCTCGAGGTGGTTGATTGTGCGGAGCAGGGTGGACTTGCCGGACCCCGACGGCCCGAGGATCGCGACGACCTCCCCGGGCTGCACGGTCAGGTTCACGTCGTGCAGGACTTCGTGGCCGGCGTAGCTCTTGGAGACGCCGCGAATTTCGACGAGGCCGCGGGTCGCCGGTGCGGTCAGCGTGCCGGAGGCCTGGGTTACTGCGATGCTCATGATCCGTTTCCGCCGATCCGGGTGGTGGGTGCTTCGGGTGTTTCGGGTTTCTCGTCGTGCCGCGCCCATTGGGTCTTCACCCAGCCGCGTGCCGCCTGGATGGGCGTCGGCGGAACCACTCTGAGGGCACCTCTGGCGAAGTGGCGCTCCACATAGAACTGGGCGACGCTCAGCACGGTGGTGAAGATGATGTACCAGACCACCGAGACCAGCAGCAGCGGGATCACCTGCTGGTTGCGGTTGTAGATCACCTGGGTTACGTAGAAGAGTTCGCCGAGGGCGATGACCGACACGATCGAGGTGCCCTTGATCAGGCCGATGATCTCGTTGAAGGCGTTCGGGAGAATCGCCCGGGCGGCCTGCGGCAGGATGATCCGCAACACCCGTACGTGCCGGGGGAGTCCGAGGGCGGCAGCGGCTTCCAGCTGGCCCTGGTCGACCGAGAGGATGCCGCCGCGGATGATCTCGGCGGAGTACGCCGCCTGGTTGAGCGAGAGTCCGAGCACCGCGGCAGCGAACTGGCTGACCAGGGTCACGGTGTCGAAGCTCCAGAAGTAGTTGTCGGTGAACGGGACGCCGAGCCCGAGGCGCGGGTACAGGTAGCCGAGGTTGTACCAGACGAGCAACTGGACGAGCAGCGGAACCGAGCGGAAGAACCAGATGAACGACCAGGACACGCTGTTCAGGATCGGCGACTTCGACAGCCGGGCGAGGGCGAGCAGTGTGCCGAGGACGAACCCGATCGTCCCGGAGACGACCGTGAGGGCGAGTGTCAGCTGGATGCCCTTGATAATCGCCGGTGCGAAGAAGTAGGTCGCGAAGATCGGCCAGCCGTATTTGTCGTTCGTGGCGAGGCTCCAGAGGAACTGCAGCACGACGAAGAGCACGAGGGCGCCGAAGATCCAGCGCACAACGTGGCGGGTGTGCACGACCTTGAGGGCGGCGAAATCGGGCGACTTCCGGTTCACGACCTGGTTCACGTCTCGGCGAGAAGCGGACGAGTCCTCGGTCGGCGCCGCCGACCGGTGTTCCTTCACGGTGTCCGTCATGGTCTCAGTCGCTTTCGGGGATCAGTGCGACGAAGCGCGGGTTGTCAGCGTGTTCGCGCCGGATGGCTGCATGGTGCGCCGCCGTGATGCCGGCAACGTCGAGTTCCTGGGCGTCGAGGCTCTTCGCGAAGGCGTGGATGACCACCTCATCGGGGGTGAGCGCGGTGTCGAAGAGCGGCGTGTAGCCGGTGACGAGGTAGAGGTTCTTCGCTTCGGGCTGGCGGGGGCCTGTCGTCAGGAACACCCGGTCGTAGCCGCGCCTGGCGGACTCGGCTTCGAGTTCGGCGACGACGAGCCGGGCCAGGCCCTGACGCCGATGGGTCGCGGCGGTCCAGATGCGCTTGAGCTCTGCGGTGCGCTCGTCGAACCGTTTGAACGCGCCACCGGCGATCGGGATGCCGTCGCGCACCAGCACGACGAAGGCTCCGTCGGGCGCCGCGAAGGCGTCGACCGGGTACCGGGAGATCTCGGTGGAAGCACTCTCGCCGAAGTATGAGCCGTACCGGGAGTGGTACTCCGCGGCGAGGTCCGTCAGCAGCGGCTGGGCGAGCGGGTCGTCGGCGGCGACGTAGACGAAGGTGTCTCGCGTGGTGGTGGTGCCGGCAAATTCGATGCTCACGGGGTGCCTTCCTTTCTCGTGGGTGGCGGTGGGAAGCGATGGGGAGCCAGGAAGCGGGACGACCCCGCTGGAGTTGAAACCTAAGGGGGTCTCCGAAGCGGCGCCAACGCATCCGCTTCACAATTCGTCACCTCGTCACGGCGCGACACATTGGGCGGGATTTGTCGCCGTCGAGACGACTCTTGTGTCATGAGCGACTCCAGAGGCACTGACCCCACGGGACCCGACCGCGCCCCGGCCATCGCGATCATCGGCGGCGGGCCCCGCGGATCCGGCGTGCTCGAACGCCTCGCGGCAAACCTCGACGAAACGTGGGGGAGGGACCGGCCCCTGGTCGTGCACGTGATCGACCCGTTCCCACCCGGAGCCGGCCGGATCTGGCGGCACGACCAATCCCCGCTGCTCAAACTGAATTCCCTCGCCGAGGACGTCACGATGTTCACCGACGAGACGTCGGTCATCGAGGGCCCGATTCTGCCCGGACCATCCCTGATCGAGTGGGCCGCCGGCGTCAGGGCCGGAACGATCGAGATCCCCGCGATCGACGGTGCCGGAAAGGACGGTGCCGGAAAGGACGGTGCCGGCGAGATCGATGCGGTCCTCGCCGCCGAGATCGCCGGCCTCACCGGGGCGAGCTTCCCGACCCGTCGCCTGCAGAGCCTCTATCTCGCCTGGTTCCATGAGGAGGCCGCCGCCGCACTGGGGCCGAACGTGACCGTCGAGTCCCACCGGGCCACCGCCATCCGGGTCGACGACATCGACGACGCCGCCGGCCAGATCGTGGTCCTCTCGACCGGGGTCACCCTGAACGTCGATCTCGTGCTCTACTCCCTCGGTCACAACGGTGCCGACCCGTCCCCAGAGCACGCGGCCCTCACCGAATTCGCCCGCCGTCATGACCGCTACTACCTGCCGCCCGCCTTCACGGCGGATGCCGACACGAGCGCGCTCGAGCCAGGCGAGCGGGTCATCGTGCGCGGCTTCGGCCTGGCCGCGGTGGACCTCACCGTGCTCCTGACCGAGGGCAGGGGCGGCCGCTTCACCCGGCTGCCCGATGGGCGGCTGCACTACGCGCCGTCCGGGCTCGAACCCCGGGTACTGATCGGGTCGCGCAGGGGAGTGCCGTACCACTCCAAGATCAGCTCGACCATCGTCGGGGAGCCACCGGTTCCCCGGTTCTTCACGCCCGACGTTGCCGCGGCCCTCGACAGGGACAGCTCGAGCCTCGACTTCACGAGCGATGTCTGGCCACTGATAGCGCAGGAAATGGTCTGGGGATACTACCGGGAGCTTTTCACCGGACACCCCGAGCGGGTGTCCGCGTCCTGGGCGGACTTCTCCGACCGTTTCGACGCGATCGACCCGAGGGCGCTGCCGGTCGCCGCCGCACGGCCGGAACGGTCAGGGGAACGTGCGGCGAGTCATCCGCTCACCGAGTGGGGTGCCGACACGTTCCTCATCGAGCAGGATGCGGCACGCTTCCGCGCCCTCGTCGAGTCAACCGTCACCGACCCGATCGACCGGCTGTTCCTGCCCGACTTCGACCGTCCCCTCGACGGCCTTCGGTTCGAGTCGGTCGCCGAGCTCCAGGATGCCCTGCGCGACTATATCCGCCGCGATCTCACCCTCCGCACCACGCCGGAGCACAGCGCGACCTTCGCCCTGTTCATCGCCCTGCTCCGGAGCCTCTTCGCGCTTTCGGACATCATCGATTCACCGAAATGGAGCGCGCAGTCACGGGTGCGTGACATCCACGGCTGGTGGCTCGGCTACTTCAGTTTCATCGCGAGCGGTCCACCTGGCCACCGGCTCGAGGAACTCCTCGCGCTCTCCGAAGCCGGCATCGTCGAATTCCTCGGTGGCGACCTCTGGGTCGAGACCGACGAGGTGACGGGCCTGTTCCGGGCCGGAAGCGCGAACCTCGACCGGGTCGTCACGGCGACCGCACTCGTCGACGCGCGACTTCCCGACACCGTGGTCTCCGCGAGCGACAACCCGCTGCTCAGGTCGCTCCTCGACTCCGGCGCCGGTGTCGAGGAGCAGGCGACGGATGCCGGCTTCACCGGGAGCACGGGACGTCTCGCGGTGCGCCAGGCCGACACCCGGGTCCTGACGCCGGACGGAGACCACCACCCGCGACGATTCGCCATCGGGCCGTACACGAACTCGCCGTTCGTCGGCGCCTTCTCCCGCCCGCGCACGAATGCGATCTCCTTTCGCGAGAACGACAAGGTCGCCAGGGCGCTCCTGGTCCACCTCGACAGCCTCGTGGGCGACCCGGGGCGCACTCGGCTGCCGGCCGACCTGGCCGCGAGCACCCGATGATCCGGGCGCTGTGGGCGTTCCTGGCGAGTTGCCCGGTGCCGGCCGATGAGACTCTGCTTGCGACCTCGTCGCCCTATGTCCTGCGTCTCGTTGATGACGGCGTCGCCCCCTTCGACAGAAAGGACGAGCTCACCACCTGAATTGCACCGCGGCGTGCCCGAGAGGACGAAGGGACCGGTTTCATATTCCGGTAATCGCAGGTTCGAATCCTGCCGTCGCGTCACGACCCGTCGACGCTAGGCACTGGCGCGCGATAATGCCAGCGATCACGCATTCTTTACGACATGTTTCCGTCCGCGACGGGATGTGTCGGCCAGGACCCCGGCCCGAATCGACCCGGCCTAGCGTCGACCCATGACGAATCACACCTCCCCGGCGTTCGACGCCGACTGGTCGGAGCGCGACGGCCACCTCGTGCTCGGTGCGATGGTGCGCACCCTGGGGTCCTTCCCGTCCGGTTGGAGGTATCCCGGTGCGCACAACGACCCTTCGACCGATCCCCGCGCGCTCAAGCGCCTCGCGCTCGCCGCGGAGAAGGCCGGCTTCGACTACCTGTTCCTCGGTGACTGGCTCGCGACGGATCCGGAGCTCGAGTTCTCGGACCCGCACCTGCTCTCCCGCGTCGACTCGATGAGCACAGCGGCTTACCTCGCGGCGATCACGCGACGGATCGGTCTGGTCGGAACAGTGGAGACCGCCCACTCCGAGCCATACGCGACGGCCAGGGCCGCTGCGTCGATCGACCGGCTCAGCGGAGGGCGCTTCGGGCTGAACCTCACCGTCGGATCCGATGCCAAGGTCGAGGCGAATTTCGGGCCGCCCGGAGCCCGCACCCACCTCGACCGCTTCGACGTCGCAGACGAATACGTCACCGTGCTCCGCGGCCTCTGGGACACCTGGGGCGAGAACGCCTTCACCAGGAACGTCGCGAGCGCCGCCATCATCGACCGGTCCAGGGTCACGCCCCTTGAGCACGTCGGACCGGCCTTCGCGGTGGCCGGTCCCCTCAATGTGCAACGACCCGTCCAAGGCCATGTCCCGCTCGTCCACGCCGGCACCTCGCGTCGCGCCCAGCAGTTCGCGGCCGAGCAAGCCGACATCTACGTGGTCGCACCGACGAGCCTGGGCGACGCCGCCGAGTTCTATCACGACACCAAGGCCAGGGTCGAGGCGGCCGGCCGTGCGGCATCCGCCCTGACCATCGTCGCCCTCGTCCTTCCGATCGTCGGCGAGACGCGAGCGGATGCCTGGGCCGTCTACGACCGGCTCGTGGACCTGTTCCCTGTCGACGACGGCACCCCGGAAGCGGCGGACCTCGACCTGCCCGCCAACCGGAACATCCGGCACCTGCGCCAGGTCATCGGGCTTCCGCTCGTCGAGAGACGCTTCGACGAGGCCGTCACCCCCGGCACCGCGAGCCGTTTCACCGCGGCGGGCGCCCGTCTCGTCGACGTGGTCACCCGCCGCTCCGGTCGCACGATCGGCGGCAAGCGGCCGGTCACCTATCGGCACCTCCTCGTCGCCCACCTGATCAGGTCCCCGATCGTGGTCGGGTCGCCCGCCGATATCGCCGACCACCTCGAAACCTGGTTCCGGGCGAGTGCGGTCGACGGCTTCAACGTACTGAACGCCTTCCTGCACGAACAGTTCGAGACCTTCGCCCGTCTCGTCGTGCCCGAACTCCGCAGTCGCGGGCTCATCAGGGACGAGTACGAGGCCACCACTCTCCGCGGTCACCTCGGTTCTCCACTGCCGACCGCGCCATTGCCGGCGCTCGCCGCCGCGACCGCCCCCACCACCCGCACCGACTGAAGGACAACCATGACCGAATCACACGTGACCGAGACGCCGACCGAGACGCCGACCGAGACGCCGACCGAGACGCCGGCCAGGCCCCTCCGCGTCGTCGCCGTGTCCGGCAGCCTGCACGCGCCCTCGAAGACGACGGTTCTCCTCAAGGAAATCCTCGCCTCCGTCGGCCGGGAACTCCCTATCGCCGCGCATCTCATCGGCGTGCACGAGATCGGCGAGCAGTTCGCCGGCGCGTTGCGACGCGACCAGCTGCCCGCAACGATCGAGGCCGAACTCGACCGGATCGAGGGCGCCGACCTGCTCATCGTGGCGAGCCCGGTCTACCGGGCGTCGTTCACCGGACTGTTCAAGCACCTCTTCGACTTCGTCGACCAGTACGCCCTCGTCGACAAGCCGGTGCTGCTCGCGGCCACCGGGGGGAGCGACCGCCACGCCCTGATCATCGAGCACCAGCTCCGCCCGCTGTTCGGATTCTTCCAGGCGCTCACCCTCCCGATCGGCGTCTACGCGAAGGATTCCGACTTCACCAACTACCGGGTCTCGAGCCTCGACCTGCAGGAGCGCATCGATCTCGCGGTCACACGCGCCCTGCCCTTGATTCGCAGCAGGCGGGAGAGCCTCGAAGCGGCTCTGTGACGCCGCTTTACCTTTCATGACCTGCCCGATTCCCTCACCGTGTTGCCGGACGCTAGATTGCCGGACATGACCTCCCCAGCCTCAGTTCCAGCATCAGCGCCCACGCCGTCCCCGTTCCGTCTCGGCTTCCTCGCGTTCGTCGAACACGGCGGTGTCGCCGGCGCCACGTCGCAGGGCCTGCAGGACGGAATCGACCTGTTTCGGCACGCCGACGAACTCGGTTTCGACACCGGCTGGGTGCGACACCGGCACCTCGAGAAGTACCTCTCCTCGCCGCTCACCTTCCTCTCGGTCGTCGCCCAGCACACCGAGGGCATCAGGCTCGGCACCTCCGTGACCCCGTTGCGGTTCGAGAACCCGGTGCGACTCGCCGAGGAGGCGGCCACCGCCGACCTCCTCACCGATGGACGCCTCGAGGTCGGCTTGAGCTCCGGCTACGCCCAGTCAGAAGGCATCTTCGGCCCCGTCTACGGTGCCATCACCGGCTCGCTCCGAGAAGAGGCGGATGCCCGGCTCGCCTCCTTCCGTTCGGCACTCCGCGGCGACACCCTCGCCATCGCCGACGCGAGCTTTCCCGCCTTCCCTGCCGGCACGCCACTCACTGCCCAGCCGCTGAGCCCGACCCTCTCCGACCGCCTCTATT
Source organism: Cryobacterium sp. 10I1 (assembly GCF_035019805.1). NCBI lineage: Bacteria > Bacillati > Actinomycetota > Actinomycetes > Micrococcales > Microbacteriaceae > Cryobacterium > Cryobacterium sp. 10I1. Next base: position 10,699 of record NZ_JASJVF010000034.1, on the reverse strand, counting down.
ACGGCGCAGGCGCGACCCCGAGCGCAGTGCGCACCGGCCAGCAGGGCCTCCGCCTGCAGCTCTCGACCCTCAACACGGAACCGAGCGAGCTTTCCTTCGAGGAAGCCCAGCTCGAGTCGATCACCGCGTACCGTGCCGCCCATGCCGCTGTCACCGAGCGACCGTCCTACGCACTCGTCGGACGTCAGGTGCTGCCGATCCTCGGCAGGGACGACGCTGACGAATTCGCCTGGCTGATCGAGCGCGACGAGGAGCGGCAGCGCGCCCACGGCACTCCCGGAGCCGCCCTGCCGTTCCAGTTCGGCAAGGTGCCTTCCGGCGATCCGGACGACATCATCGAGGCCCTCCTCGCCGACGTCGCCTTCCGTGGTTCCGACGAGCTCGTGATCGCCCTTCCCTTCGACCATCCGCCGGCGGGGTTGCACCGCATTCTCACGGCCGTGGCCGAACGCATCGCCCCCGCCCTCGGCTGGACGCCGCGCCGTTAGGCCCCATCCGCGAATACCCGGCCGCCCATACAGATCCGGGTGGCACTGTCAACCCCCTTTTGCCGGAACTGACAGCCCGTAGCGTGAAAGGACGCACAGCGACGTGCGCGCGAATCCCTCGGTTCGCGAGCTCAGCAAGGACAGCGCCATGAACACACTCAGCCTCACCCACTTTTCACAGCGCGGGCAGCGGCAGGGAGACGACAGTCATTCGTCGCTGCTCCTTGCTGATGCTCTCCGCTTCGCCAGGACGGCCTGCGCGGGGAAACGCGACGAGGCAGGGGAGGCGGCCATCGAGCATCCGCTTCGTGTGATGGCCGCACTGGCACGCGAGGACGAGAAAGTCGTCGCCCTGCTGCACGACACCTGCGCGTCGTCCGGCCCCGGCCTGGCCGGACTGCGCGGCTTCGTACCCAACCGGCTGCTGATGGCCGTCACTGCGCTTGGGCACGGCTTCGAGGAAACGGACGAGATCTCGTTCCGGTTCCTGCTCGCCGACCCGATCGCCCTCGCCGTGAAGCTCGCCTGCGTCGGAGACCTCACCGATCCGGGGCGGCTCGCCCGACTTGACCCGTTCACCCGTCGGCGCCGGGAAATCGCGGGTGCTGCCGCCGCGCGCGGACTCGGGACAACCCTCGACGCGATCCGCACTCCGTTCGCAACGCCGTGATCGCCGAATAACGGAGTACGCTCAGTTTTAGGGCATACTCCTCACTACGGGGGTGTCGCCCCGACCGTGAGGAGTGCACCATGGCGCACGCCACCGAGAATCGATGAGCTTTTCGGCGAGCACTTCTTCGCGACCAACTTCTGGCAGATGTGGCGCACGACGTTCGCCTTCCAGAACTGGCACTCCGCCGCCGAACTGCGTCGGTACTTCAAGCGCTTCATCCAGGAATTCGACCGGATCCACCTCCTGTCCGGCGTCAGCCGGACCACGTACAACCAATACGATTCGATGGTCGTGCCGACGTCGACTTCGCCGCGGCTCTGGAACCACGCCGGGCGACCCGGCTTCACCTCGAGAACGCCGAGGGGACATCCGCTCTCGACCTCGACGACAACACCTTCATCACAATCGGTTCGATCACTGACAAGAAGATGTCCGAGGCGACGGGCGAAGAGATCCTGACGGAGCTCGTGCACCAGCTCGGCTTCGAGGACATCCTCGACGAGGTGCTCGCGTCGACCGACGTGACAACGGTCATGATGCCGTATGCGTCAGCCCTCTTTAGCCGGCGCGTGCCGGAGGACCGGCCGAAGGTGCTCCCGGACGGCGCGGAGAACTTCGCCTTCCTCGGCCAGTTCACCCCACTACCCGAGGACGTCGTCTTCACGGTCGAGTACTCCGTGCACGGCGCCATGCAGGCGGTCTATACGCTCTTCGACGTCGAGAAGCCCATCCCGCCGATCTATCACGGGTTACTGGACCCGAAGGTCGACCTGCACGCGCTCGCAGCGGCGTTCCGGTAACCCGCTTCCCCCGCGTCCTGTGTCCGCGAGAGCCCGCCGCACCGCTACCCGACGGCGCGTTCGATCCCCGCCGCGGCGTAGATGGCATCGATGGCCGCCATGTTGCCGACGGAATCGTCCCCCTCGGTGAGGAGCGGCTCGCCGCTCGCAAGGCCGCGCACGACCGCATCGAGCTGGTGATCGTAGGTCTCGTTGCCGCGAACGGTGAGCCAGCGTTCGATTCCCCGGCTGACTTCGCGGATGCTGTGGCCGCGGGACGGGAAAACCATGTTGTCCACGTGCACGGTGCCCTCTGTCCCGACGATGTCGAACGAGGTGTCGAGGGGAGTGCCCGCGATCATGCTCGAGGAGACCCGGGCGGTGACGCCGGAGGGGAACACCAGTGCGGCATCCATGCTCATGTCGGCCCCCAGCGGGTTCAGGGTGGCTACGGCGCTCGTGACGAGGGGTTCCTCGCCGGTGAGGGCCCGCACCCAGTGCAGCGGGTAACACCCGAGGTCCATCAACGAACCACCGCCGAGGGCCGGGATGTGCCGGATCGACGTCGGGTCGAAGGGGTTGCTGCCGGAGAATTCGCCGCGCAGGGACACGACGTCGCCGAGCCGGCCGGACGCGACAATGGCGTCGAGCTCGAGGCTGAGCGGGTGGTAGCGGTCGTGGAACGCCTCGATGAGACGCTGCCCCGTCTCGGCGGCCGCCTGGCGCATCAGCCCGGCCTGGGCGGCGTTCATCGCGAAGGGCTTTTCGCAGAGCACGTCCTTGCCGGCCTCGAGCGCTGCAATCGACCACTCGGCGTGCTCCGAGGGCGGCAGCGCGACATAGACGAGGTCGATCTCCGGGTCCGCAAGGAGTGCGCGGTAGTCGCCGTATGAGCGGTCGATGCCGTGTTCCTGCGCATAGGCGGCGGCAGCGGATGCCCGGCGCGAGGCGACCGCGGCGATCACGACATCGGTTCGTCGCCGGGCGGGGCGGATGATCGCGGACGGCGCGATGCCGGCGGCACCGAGGATTCCGATCCTGAGCATCAGCGCACCGACCCACGGGCCGCGACATTGCGGCGACTATTTGTTGCGTGTAGTGACATATTCGGGACACTACCATTGAGCAGCGGCCTGCCGCATCTCACGTGCCGCTATCGCTGGATCTGTCGAAGAATCGAATCGGAGGGGCTCGTGTCTGAACCCGTTTCCCCGGCCGGCCGCCGCCGCCTCGCGGTACTGGGGTCTCCCATCGGTCATTCGCGCTCGCCCCTGCTGCACACGACGGCGTACACCCTGCTCGGTCTCCCGTTCGACTATTCCCGGGCCGAGGTCCGCTCGGGCGAGCTGGCCTCGTGGCTCGTCTCCCTCGACGACAGCTGGCTCGGGCTCAGCCTCACCATGCCGCTCAAACGCGAGGTCGTCCCGCTGCTCGACACGACCTCGTCGCTCGTCGACGACCTCGGCGTCGCGAACACCGTGCTGTTCACGGCCGACAATGGCACGCGCCGGTTGCACGGCTTCAACACCGACGTCGACGGCATCGTCCGTACGGTTTCGACGCTGGACTCTGCTCGACCCTCCTCTGCCGCGATCCTCGGCGGTGGTGCGACGGCAGCCTCGGCACTTTACGCGGCTCACGCGCTCGGCGCGGGGGAGATCACGGTCTACCTGCGGGATCCCGCCAGGGCCACCGACCTGTCGGCCCTCGGCGACCAGCTCGGGGTCCCCGTGCGGGTTCGGCGGCTCGACGAGCTGGACGCGGCCGGCCCGCTCTCCTTCGTCATCAGCACGCTGCCGGGCGGGGTTGCGGACGGCCTCGACCTCCGGCCCCTTGACGCCGGTTCCATCCTCTTCGACGTGGCGTACGACCCGTGGCCGAGCCCGATCGCCGAGGGTTGGGGTGCCGCAGGCGGCGTCGTCTTCAGCGGGCTCGACATGCTCGTCGAGCAGGCGATCAGCCAGGTGCGCATCTTCACCGGCGGGAAACAGGACCAACCCCTGCACGGTGAGGCGGGCATCCGCGCTGCCATGCGGTCGGCCGTCGGCCTTGCGCCCGCGCACTCCCCGGCAGGGGGAGAGGCCTCATGACCGGCGCGACGGCACGGTCCTCTGTGCGGATGCGCTCGATCGTGCTCGGCGAGGGCAGGCCGCAGATCTGCGTTCCGTTGGTCGGGGCGACGATCGCCGAACTCGCGGCGGCCGCCTCCGGACTCATCGCCGGGGACTATGACCTCGTCGAACTCCGGATCGACTTCTTCTCCGAATCGGATATCCCAGCGGCCGTCCGGGAAGCGATCGCCGTCGTGCGTGCTGCCCTTCCGGAGGGCGTCCCGGTGATCTTCACCTTCCGCACGAAACGGGAAGGCGGGCAGCGGGACATCCTCCCGGAGGCCTACGCCGACCTGCTCGGGCTGGCGATCGCCGCCGGGGTCGATGCGGTCGACGTCGAACTCTTCACCGAGCGGTCGTGCCTGCTCCGCATCGTGAGCGCGGCCCACGAGGCGGGCGTCCTCGTCGTGATGTCCTCGCACGACTTCGAGTCCACGCCGCCGCGGGCCGAGATTCTCGCACGCTTCGCGGAGCAGCAGGCACTCGGGGCGGATGTGCTCAAGCTCGCGGTGATGCCGTCGAGCCCGCGCGATGTCCTCACCCTGATGGACGCGACCGCCGAGTTCGTCGCCGAGCAGGCCCGGCGCCCGGTGATCGCGATGTCCATGGGGGGACTCGGCGTGGTGTCGAGGCTGGCCGGGGAGACCTTCGGTTCCTGTGTCACCTTCGGTTCCGTCGGAGCCTCGAGCGCCCCGGGCCAGATCGAGGCCAGCGAGTTGCGGGCCGTCCTGGACCTGGTGCACGGAGCCCGGTGACCGGGCCTGCTGAGCCCCGCCAGATCGCTGTGTGCTAGATCGCGGTGTCGTCGAGCTCGAGGGTCGATTCGCGTTCGCGGAAGATGTTCAGCTGGCGACGCCGGTACTCGGAAAACATGCTGCCCACCTCCGACGGTGCCAGGGTCTGGCCGTGCTCGGGTTCGTCGGCGTGCTTCAGGCTCTCGGTGTACGCGACGTTCTCGGTGCGCTCGGTGCGCTCGGTGTGCTCGGTGTGCTCGTAGTTCTCCGCGTGTTCGGACTTCTGCGGCAGGTCGGAGGATTCGTGGTTCATGGGGATACCCAATTCTTTCTCTGGGGTGAGTGTGGGGGAACTGCTGCGGCGGCGAGCGAACCGGGGACAACCGGCAGTGGTGCCGGGCGTTCCTGGTGAGCGCTCTCAGCGCGTGGTGTGGGCCGATGGGTGGCGCAACGGATGATGTCGCGAACCGACGTGAGGCGAAGCCTGGAGTCGTTCCCGCATCAGTGGTCCTTCCGTGATGAAGCGGTTTCTCGGGTGCGGCAGTACGGCGGGTTACCGAACGGCCGACGGGGATCCTGAAGCACTTCATCGGGCGGAGGAGCTTTGGAGGAACGTTATGTGATTCACTCCGAGATGTCAACGGCCGGATATCGGCGATCCATGAGATATTTCTGAGTATCACCGTGTCTCAGGCGAGGTCTCTGTCGTGCGGGAATAGGAAACCCCCGATCGAGGTTGGGTACGATATCCATGCAAATGCATTGAAAATACTGCCCGAGAAAATGCAGTGAACACTCAGAGAGGCTGACCATGCAGTTCGGAATCTTTTCGGTCGGGGACCTGACAACCGACCCGACCACCGGCCGTACCCCGACCGAGCAGGAGCGCATCAAGGCGATCCTGACGATCGCCCAGAAGGTCGAAGAAGTCGGACTCGACGTGTTTGCAACCGGTGAGCACCACAATCCGCCCTTCGTGCCCTCGAGCCCGACCACGATGCTCGGCTACATCGCGGCCAAGACCGAGCGCATCATCCTCTCCACGGCGACGACCCTGATCACGACGAGTGACCCGGTCAAGATCGCCGAAGACTTCGCGATGCTCCAGCACGTCGCCGACGGCCGGGTGGACCTGACCCTCGGCCGCGGCAACACCGGCCCGGTCTACCCGTGGTTCGGCCAGGACATCCGCCAGGGCATTCCCCTCGCGCTCGAGAACTACGCGCTCCTGCGCCGGCTCTGGACCGAGGAATTCGTGGACTGGGAGGGCCAGTTCCGCACCCCGCTGCAGGGCTTCCAGTCGACGCCCCGCCCCCTGGACGGCGTCGCGCCGTTCGTCTGGCACGGCAGCATCCGCACCCCGGAGATCGCGGAGCAGGCCGCATTCTACGGCGACGGCTTCTTCGCCAACCACATCTTCTGGCCGGCCTCGCACACCGCGAAAATGGTCGGGTTCTATCGCCAGCGCTTCGAGCACTACGGCCACGGCACCGCCGAGCAGGCGATCGTCGGACTCGGCGGCCAGGTCTTCATGCGCAAGAACTCGCAGGACGCCGTGAAGGAGTTCCGCCCGTACTTCGACAACGCGCCCGTCTACGGCCACGGCCCGAGCCTCGAGGAATTCACCTCGCAGACGCCGCTCACCGTCGGCAGCCCGCAGGAAGTCATCGACCGCACTCTCGGCTTCCGGGACTACGTGGGCGACTACCAGCGCCAGCTGTTCCTGATGGACCACGCCGGACTGCCGCTCAAGACCGTTCTCGAACAGCTCGATCTGCTCGGTGAAGAGGTTGTGCCCGTGCTGCGCCGCGAGTTCGCGAAGAACCGTCCGGCAACGGTTCCGGATGCCCCCACCCACGCGTCGCTCGTTGCTGCGGCGGCCGCGGCTCCCGTCGGCGCATCCGTCGGCGCTCCGGTCGAGGTGGCCTAGCCATGACGGAACGCACCCGTACCATCGCCGTCGTCACCGCAGGACTCAGCCAGCCGTCCTCGACGAGGATGCTCGCCGACCGTCTTGCGGAGGCGACCTCCTCCCGCCTGGCCGAGAAAGGCATCCCCGCCGAGGTCAGGATCTTCGAACTGCGCGACGTCGCCCTCGACGTGATGAACAACATGCTCACCGGGTTCCCGAGCCCGAAGCTCGATGCGGTGATCGAAGCCGTGACCGGCGCGGACGGGCTCATCGCCGTCACCCCGATCTTCACGACCAGCGCGAGCGGCCTCTTCAAGTCGTTCTTCGACGTCATCGACAACCGGTCGCTGACCGACATGCCGACGGTCATCGCGGCGACGGCGGGCACCGCACGCCATTCCCTGGCCCTTGACTACGCCATCCGCCCGATGTTCACCTACCTGCACGCGGTCGTCGCCACCACCGCGGTGTTCGCCGCATCGGAGGACTGGGGAAGCGGCGCGGACACGGTCAAGACGCTGCCCGACCGCATCGACAGGGCGGCCGGGGAACTCGCGGCTCTCATCGCGGCATCCGATCGCTCGAATTCCGTGCGCGACCCGTTCACGATCGACGCGTCCTTCAGTCCGACGGGCGGATTCCAGCCCTCGATCTGACCGGTTCCCTGCGAGAATGGGGGAATGCCCGCACCTACCGCTCTCCCCGCTGATCCCGAGCTGCTCGCGCAACTCCTGCTCGCTCGTCGCGCGACCGCGTTCTTCGCGCACGAGCTCAACGGGTTGTCGAACGTCGACCTCGACGGCGACTCGCTGTTGCCCGGCTGGAGCCGCCGTCACGTGATCGCCCATGTCGCATATAACGCGAGGGGCATCGTACGACTCGTGACCTGGGCGCGCACCGACGTCGAAACGCCGATGTACGTCTCGAACGCGGCTCGCGACAGCGACATCGCCGCCGGGGCCGAGCTCGACCGCGACGCCCTGCGGACCCTCTTCGACGTCGCGACCATCCAGCTCGACGCCGCGTGGCGCCGGCTCACCCCCGAGACGTGGAGCCACCCGGTCCGGACCCCGAGCGGCCGGGAGATTGCCGTGTCCGAGACCGTGTGGATGCGCAACCAGGAACTCTGGGTGCACACGATCGACCTCGCGACCGGCGCATCCTTCGCCGACGTGCCGGTCGAGGTGCTCGATCGCCTGCTCACCGAGATCACCTCGGCCTGGGCGACCCGGGGTGACGGGGGAGACCTCGTGCTCTCCGTCACTGATTCCCACGACGAGCGCAGGTTCGGCGACCTCCATTCCGCGCATCCCATCGTCGTGTCCGGCAGCCTCGCTGGCCTCGTCCAGTGGGCGACCGGGCGTGGCGGTTCCGGCGTGGGTTCGAGCGCCGGGACTCCGGCCGACCCGCCTCGGTGGCTCTGAGCCCAGCTGAACGATCCTGCTGAACGATCGCGCTGAACGATCCCGCCGCGTGGCAGACTGGTACTCGAAGCAACGGGGGCTGACAGTGGACGATCCGCGCGCGAACATGCAGGACAACCGACTGATCGCCCTCGGCGCGCCGCGTGCCGACTGGACGAAGACACCCGGGCGCTCGCTCGGATTCTGGATCACCCTCGCCGGATTCGTCCTCGCTCTCGTGCTCCCGTTCTGGGGAGTCATCGCTGTCCTCGTCGGGCTCGCATACTCGATGCGCGCGCTCCGGGTCATGCCCGCCGGCGTGCACGGCCGGGGCCTGGTCCTGATCGCGCTGGGCGTCGCGGCCGTGACCGTCGTCGTCGTCGTGGCGCGCGGCATCCTCGGGGCCTGAACCTCTGGGCCTGTTCGCACTCCGTTCGCCGACCGCGTAACCGGGGGTTTCCCAGCATGAGGCGGGAATGAAACCCACGGCCTGACGTTGAGTTGAGTCAATAGCACTCAAGTTTCAAGATCAGGAGGTCTCGTGCCTACATTCTTCGGTCCCGCGGATTCCGGTAACGGTTCGTTCGACGAGTTCATCGCCCGCTACCTGCAGGGCCAGCAGGGTGCTGCACCCACAGGGCGCCCGATCGACATCACCCGGCTGCTCAGCCGCCGCACCCACGAGGTGCTCGCCGAGGCCGCCCAGTACGCGGTCGAGCACGGGCACTCCCACGTCGACGTCCTGCACATTCTCCGGGTCCTCGTCCTGCGCGAACCGGCCGCCCAGGCGATCCGGAATACCGGCACAGACCCCGCGGCCCTCGCCCTGGCCGCCGAGCAGCGCCTGCCGGAGCGCTCCGCCCCGACCGGAGACGCGACGCCGGGACTCACCCCCTCCGCCCAGCGCGCCCTCCTCGACGCGCACCAGATCGCGCGCGCCTTCGGGTCGACCTACATCGACCCCGAACATCTCTTCTTCGCCTTCGTGGTGAACGAGGACTCCCCGGCCGGCCAGGTCCTCGCTGCGGCCGGCGTCACCCAGGAATCCCTGCAGGCCGGTGCACGCGAGCCGCAGGCGGATGCGACGGGCCAGGACCCTGCCCCGGCATCCGCTTCGGAAACGCCGATGCTCGACACCTACGGCACCGACCTCACGGCCCGGGCCCGCGACGGGAAACTCGACCCGGTGATCGGCCGTGCCGACGAGATCGAACAGACGATCGAGATCCTCTCCCGGCGCACCAAGAACAACCCGGTTCTGATCGGCGAGGCCGGCGTCGGCAAGACCGCCGTCGTCGAAGGGCTCGCGCAGGCCATCGTGGCGGGAACCGTGCCGGAGCAACTGCGCGGCAAGCGCGTCGTGGCACTCGACCTCGCGGCGATGGTCGCCGGGACCCGGTACCGCGGCGACTTCGAGGAACGCCTCGGTAAGACCATGGACGAGATCACCGCGCACAGCGGCGAGCTCGTGATCTTCATCGACGAGCTGCACACGGTCGTCGGCGCCGGCGGATCCGGCGACGGCGGCATGGACGCCGGAAACATCCTCAAGCCGCGGCTGGCTCGCGGTGAGCTGCACGTGATCGGCGCGACGACGCTCAAGGAGTACCGCAAGGTCGAGAAGGACCCGGCCCTCGAACGCCGTTTCCAGACCGTGCGGGTCGGCGAGCCGAGCATCGACGACGCGGTGAGCATCCTCGCGGGGCTGCGCGGCCGCTACGAAGAGCACCACGGCGTGCGCTACACCGACGAGGCGCTGCGTGCCGCCGTCGAGCTTTCCGCACGCTACGTGTCCGACCGGTTCCTGCCCGACAAGGCCATCGACCTGATCGACCAGGCCGGTGCCCGGCTGCGCCTGACCCTCGGCTCCCTGCCCGACCGTGAGGCCCTCGAGGCCCTGCGTGCGCGCGTGGTGACACTCGAGGAGGCGAAGAGCGCCGCCGTCCTCACCGAACAGTACGAGGAGGCCTCCCGGCTCCGGGACGAGATCGAGACGGTCCAGGCACAGCTGCAGCTCCAGGAAGACCCCGCCCAGGCCGTTGCAGCAGAGGCCGTCGTCGGCGAGGCCGAGATCGCCCGCGTCATTGCCCGCGCGACGGGCATACCCGTCGCCCGGCTCACCGCGGACGACCGTTCCCGCCTCGGCCTGCTCGAGGCCGAGCTGCACGAACGCGTCGTCGGACAGGACGACGCCGTCACGCTCATCGCCAAGGCGGTGCGCCGCAATCGCACGGGCATGAACGATGCCGGCCGACCCGTCGGCAGCTTCCTGTTCCTCGGGCCGACGGGCGTCGGTAAGACAGAGCTCGCCAAGGCCCTCGCTGAATCGTTGTTCGGCGACGAGCACGCGATGGTGCGCTTCGACATGAGCGAGTTCGGCGAACGGCACACCGTGAGCCGGCTCGTCGGGTCCCCTCCCGGCTACGTCGGCTACGACGAGGCCGGGCAGCTGACCGAGCGCGTGCGCAGGAACCCGTACTCGGTGATCCTGCTCGACGAGATCGAGAAGGCCCACCCCGACGTGTTCAACCTGCTGTTGCAGGTGCTCGACGACGGCCGCCTGACCGACGGCCAGGGTCGCACCGTCGACTTCCGGAAC
>NZ_JASJVF010000033.1:0-22561 GCF_035019805.1 Cryobacterium sp. 10I1 | reverse complement strand
GTGTCTCGTCACGGCGGATCGGGAGTGCCTTGCGGAAGTGTCCCAACCGGACTCTCCGGCACTGGCAGGGGCCAGCGCCCTGATCGGGCACGCGTCGGACGGTGCGACGGGCAGCGCGACGGGATATCCACACGACAGCAGCGCCCCGACCGTCGACGGTTCCCTACCGACGGTCGTCAACCGGATCGGGAATCTCGCGCTCGTGGCCCTGTCCGTCGGCGGAGCGGCACCCGGAAACGACAAACCGGCCTCCGTCCTTGTGGTCAAGGGCGAGGCCGGTTGGCGATTACGCGAGTTCTTCGGTGCCGGCTAGCAGAACGTGCCGGCTAGCAGAACGTGCCGGCTAGCAGAACGTGCCGGCTAGCCGGACATGCCGACTGGCCGACTCAGATGCCGAGGTTGGCTTCGAAGTCGCCCGCCTCGAGACGCTGCTTCATCGTGACGAGGAAGCGTGAGGCATCCGCGCCATCGATGATGCGGTGGTCGTAGGACAACGCCAGGTAGACCGAGGAGCGGATCGCGATGGCGTCGAGGCCACCGCTCGACACGACGAGCGGCTTCTTGTAGACGACGCCCGTTCCGAGGATCGCGCTCTGCGGCAGGAACACGACGGGGGTGTCGAACAGTGCCCCGCGCGAACCGGTGTTGGTCAGCGTGAAGGTGCCACCGGACAGCTCGTCGGGCTTGAGCTTGTTGTCCCGCGTGCGCTGGGCGAGGTCGGCGATCTGGGCCGCGAATCCGGCCAGGTCGAGTTCCGCGGCGTTACGCACGACCGGGGTGAGCAGACCGCGCTCGGTGTCTACGGCGATGCTGATGTTCTCCTGAGCCGGGTACACGATCGTGTCGCCGTCGATCGTGGCGTTGATGATCGGGTTCGCCTGGAGTGCTTCTGCGGCGGCAAGGGCGAAGAACGGCAGGAAGGACAGCTTGTTGCCGGTCTTCTCGAAGAAGGATGCCTTGACCTTGTCGCGGAAGATCGCGACGCGCGTGACGTCGACCTCGACGACGGTCGTCAGCTGGGCCGACGACTGCATCGAGATGACGGCGCGCTCGGCGACGACCTTGCGGAGCCGGGACATCGGCTTGGAGGTGCCGCGCAGCGGCGAGACCTCGAATGCCGGGGCGGATGCCGCGGCGCCGGCGGCCGGGATGGCTGCCGTGATGTCCTGCTTGCGGATACGTCCGCCGACACCGGTTCCGGTGACGCTGGACAGGTCGACGCCGGCCTCGTTCGCGAGCTTGCGGACGATCGGGGTCACGTAGCCGGAGGTGCCTGCGTGGGAGCCACGGGAGACGGCGGGCTCTGCCACGACGGGTGCCGCGACGGGCGCAGGCGCTGCGACCGCTGCCGGAGCCGCAACGGGAACCGGCGCAAAGACCGGTGCCGGTGCTGCGACGGGGACCGGGGCGTAGACCGGCTGGGCGACGGGCGGTGCGACGGGTGCTGCGACCGGGGCGGGTGCGTAGACCGGGGCTGCGACGGGAGCGGTGGCTGCAGGCGCCTCGACCACGGGAGCCGCGACCGGGGCCTCGACCACGGGAGCTGCGACCGGTGCGGGAGCGGCGGCGGCCGAACCGTCACCGATCAGGACCAGGGCGGTACCCACCTCGACGGTTTCGTCCTCCTGAACCAGGATCGCTTCGATGATGCCGGCAACGGGGGACGGGATCTCCGTGTCCACCTTGTCGGTCGATACTTCCAACAGGGGCTCGTCGACCTCGACGCGGTCGCCCACGTTCTTCAGCCAGCGGGTAACCGTACCCTCTGTGACACTCTCACCGAGTGCCGGAAGGCTAACGGATTCGCTCATGCGTTTGTCTCCTTCAAAACCATTATGTGATCTGTACTTAGCTTATAGACGGTCGGTAGCCGGGAAACGGCTACATCGCGTGGAGGGGCTTCCCGGCCAGGGCCAGGAATGCCTCGCCGAGCGCTTCGTTCTGGGTCGGGTGCGCGTGCAGGAACGGGGCGATGTCCTCCGGGTACGCCTCCCAGTTCACGACGAGCTGGCCTTCGCCGATGAGCTCGCCGACGCGCGCGCCGATCATGTGGATGCCGACGATCGGGCCGTCGTTGACCCGGACGACCTTGATCGAACCGCTCGTGCCGAGGATCGAGCTCTTGCCGTTGCCGCCGAGGTTGTACTCGTAGGACGAAACCTGGTCTGCGCCGAACTTCTCGGAGGCCTTCGCCTCGGAGTAGCCGACGGACGCGATCTCGGGGTCGCAGTATGTGACCTTCGGGATGTTCAGGTCTTCGACGATGATCGGGTTGAGGCCGGCGATCTCCTCGGCGACGAAGATGCCCTGCTGGAAGCCGCGGTGCGCGAGCTGCAGGCCGGGAACGATGTCGCCGACGGCGTAGACGCCGGGGATGTTCGTCGCGAGGCGTTCGTCCGTGAGGACGAAGCCGCGATCCATCGCCACGCCGACCTCGTCGAAGCCGAGTCCGGCCGTGACCGGTCCGCGTCCGACGGCGACGAGCAGGATCTCGGCCTCGACGGTCGAGCCGTTCTCGAGGGTGACGACAACGCCGTTCTCGTGCTGGGTCACGCTCTGGAAACGGATGCCGAGCGAGTACTCGATCCCGCGCTTGCGGAAGGCGCGCTCAAGCTGCTTGGAGACCGATTCCTCTTCGTTCGGGACGAGGTGCGGCAGCGCCTCGATGATGGTGACGTCTGCACCGAAGGACTTCCAGACGCTCGCGAATTCGACTCCGATGACGCCGCCGCCGAGCACGGCGACCTTGTTCGGGACGAAGTTCAACTCGAGGGCCTGCTCACTCGATATGACGCGGCCGCCGATCTCGAGGCCCGGGAGGGATCGCGAGTACGAGCCGGTGGCGAGGACGACGTTCTTGCCGACGATGCGGTCGTCGCCGACCTGGACGGTGTTCGGCGCCACGAGGCGGCCTTCGCCCTGGATGACGGTGATGCCGCGTGCCTTGATCAGGCCCTGGAGGCCCTTGTACTTGGATGCGACGATTCCCTCACGGAAGGCCGTGACGGTCGCCATGTCGATGCCCTCGAACTGGGTCTTCACGCCGTACTTCGCGGCTTCCCTGCTGACATCGGCCACCTCGGCCGAGTGCAGCAGGGCCTTCGTCGGGATACACCCGACGTGCAGGCAGGTGCCGCCGAGTTTTCCCTTCTCGATCAGGCCGACGGTCAGGCCGAGCTGGACGGCGCGCAACGCTGCTGCGTAGCCACCGCTTCCTCCACCGAGAACGACAAGGTCAAAATTCTGTTCCGACACTCAGGGACTCCCTTTTATTCACATACGGGCGCTGGACACAAGCGCGTACTCACAAGCGGAAAAGCACAAAAAGTCTGCGGGACGGGAATCGATGACACCCGTGAGCCGGGCGCTTTCTTCCCCATGCCACCTCGACTGTACTACGGGCGCGAAAAGTCCTCGGCCAGACGCAGCAAAGCGCGCACCGAAACGCCGGTGGGACCCGCGTTCGTGAAGCCCCAGCCGCCTCCGGTGTTGTGCGCAGGTCCGGCGATGTCGAGGTGCGCCCAGGGGATGGTCGCGGCATCGTCCCCGGTCCCGCGGGTCCCGATGAACTCGCGCAGGAAGACGGCGGCGAGGAGCATTCCGCCGGCACTCGAGCCCATCTTGGCGTTCGCTATGTCGGCGACGTCGGAGTTCAGCGTGGCGCGGAGCTCGTCGGGGAGCGGCATCGCCCACAGCTGTTCACCGACACCGGCACCGGCGGCGAGCACGCGGGCGACGAGGGCGTCTTCACCCATGACGCCGTAGTAGCGGTTGCCGAGGGCGACGATGGCGGCTCCCGTCAGGGTGGCGACATCGATGATCGCGTCGGGTTCTTCCTCACCCGCTGCGACAAGCCCGTCGGCGAGGACGAGACGACCCTCGGCATCCGTGTTGAGCACCTCGACCGTGCGGCCGCCGCGGATGCGAAGGACGTCGTTCGGGCGGATCGCATTGCCGGACGGCATGTTCTCCGCGATGCAGAGCCACGCAGTGATGCGCACGTCGAGGGAGAGGCGGGCCGCGGCGAGCACGACAGCGAGCACCGTTGCAGCGCCGGTCATGTCGTATTTCATGCCGACCATGGAGCCGGCCGGCTTGAGGGAGAGTCCGCCGGTGTCAAAGGTGATGCCCTTGCCGACGAGGGCGATGTGACGGCTCGCGGTTTCGGGCGCGTAGCTGACCTTGACCAGGCGCGGCGGACGGGTGGAACCCTGGCCGACGCCGGCGATGCCGCCGAAACCGTCGGCGGCGAGTTCGGCCTCGTCCCAGACCCTGACCGTGACGGGCAGGTCTGCGGCGGCGGCGACTGCGCGGTCGGCGAGTGCCTCGGGGTACAGATCGGACGCCGGCATGTTCACGAGGTCCTTGACGAGGGCGACGGCCTCCGACACGACGAGGGCGTGGGCGACGGCGTCCGTTCCGTCGAGCGCACTGTGCACGGTGACGCGGCCGGCGGGAAGCCGGGTGCCGGCGAGGGACGCCTGGCGGTACTCCGTGTACGAATAGGCTCCGAGCGCGGCGCCCTCTACGACGGCGGTGAGCTCGGCGGTGCTCGCGAGCGGGAACGCGAAGGCGACGCTCTCGACGCCGGTCAGCTGGCGGACGGCGGAACCGGCGGCCGCGCGCAGGGCGTCGACACCGGCGTCCTTGCCGAGTCCGACGATTGCGATCGTGCGCGCGCCGCCGACGGATGCCGGAATGCGGACCACCTGGTCCCGTGCGCCCGTGACGCCGAGGTCGGCGAGGACGGTGGACAGGGCCGTGAACGCCGGGTCGGCGAAGAGCACCGCGGAGTCTGCGGACTGGAGCGCGCCCACGATCAGGACGTCGGCGGTTGATTCGATGGCGGGTTGTGCGGACACGGAGAGAACGGGAGCGGTCATCCTTCGATGCTACTGGCCGCCCCTGTGCGGCCCGTTCGGCCGGTGATGCCTGCGTGGCCTGTTCGCTTACGGCACTATGCGGGGACCCGCGGATTCCCACCCGGCCGCGAGGACGCGGCCTAGTGTTAACGGCATGCGCGATCCTGGTGACATCTACGAGCTGACGGCTGAATCGGCATCCGTGCCCGAGGGCCTGAACCTCGTCGCGGGCCTGACCGGGTTCGCAGACGCCGGGGGAGCGGTGGCGCAGTTCACCGAATACCTGCTCGGAAACCTCACCCACACGCTGATCGCGTCCTTCGACGCGGATGTCCTCCTCGACTACCGGGCCAGGCGGCCGATCATCTACTTCGATCGCGACCACCTCACCGGCTACCAGCCGCCGGTGCTTCGGCTCTACCTCGCGCACGACGAGATCGGCCAGCCGTTCCTGCTGCTGTGCGGTTTCGAACCGGACTTCCGCTGGGAGCAGTTCACCGCCGCCGTCCTCGAGATCGGCAAGCGTTTCCGCGTCGCAGCGACGACGTGGGTGCACTCGATCCCGATGCCGGTTCCGCATACCCGCCCGATCGGCGTCACCGTGAGCGGCACCCGCTCAGACCTGATCGAGGGCATGTCCGTCTGGCGTCCGCACACCCAGGTTCCGTCCAATGTCCTGCACCTCGTGGAGTTGCGCCTGCACGAGAGCGGCGCCGCGGTCGTCGGGTTCGTGCTGCTCGTCCCGCACTACCTCGCAGACACCGAATTCCCGGCTGCAGCGCTGTCCGCCCTCGAGAGCACGAGCGCGGCAACCGGCCTGATCTTCCCGACGGACCAGCTCCGCGAGCAGAATCGCGATTTCATCAATCGGATCGACGAACAGGTGCGCGAGAACCCGGAGCTCGCGAAGCTCGTTGGCACCCTCGAGGAACGCTACGACACCTACATGGAGGGCAGCAGCGTGCGGTCGCCCCTGACCGATGAAGATGGCGAGCTTCCCAGCGCCGACGAGATCGCAGCAGAACTCGAGAACTTCCTCGCGACCCGCCGCAGCCGCGACGACGGCACGGGCGCCTGAGCCGAGGAACGGCCCGGACCGGATAGATTGGGAGCAATGAACTCCCGTCGCTCCTGGCTCATCTTCTCCATCGGGTCGTTCGCGTACCTATCGGCAGTCCTGCAGCGCACGTCGCTCGGCGTCGCCGGAGTCGCGGCGTCTGAGCGCTTCGGCGGCACCGCCGCGCTGCTCTCCAGCCTCGCCGTCGTGCAGCTCGTGGTCTACGCAGCGGCGCAGGTGCCTGTCGGGGTGCTCATCGACCGGTTCGGACCCCGGATCCTCGTGATCGTCGGGACAACGCTGATGATCGGCGGACAGGTCACCCTCGCGTTTTCCACCGACATCACCGCCGCCGTCGCCGGTCGGATGCTCGTCGGTGCGGGAGACGCCGCCATCTTCATCTCCATGATCCGCCTGATCGGATCCTGGTTCGACGGCCCCCTTGTGCCCCAGCTTTCGCAGTGGCTCGGCAACATCGGCCAGCTCGGCCAGGTCCTCTCCGCCGTTCCGCTCGCCTGGGTGCTGCACACCTTCGGCTGGACGCCCGCGTTCCTGTCCGCGGCATCCGTCGCCGTCGTCGCGCTCGTCGTCGTGATCGTCGTGATCGAGGACCGGCCGGTGGGATCGACGGACGAGGCTCGGCCGACGAGCCTGCGGGAGGCGCTCGTGCTGCTCAAGAAGAGCTTCCGCAGGCCGGGAACGCAGCTCGGATTCTGGTCGCACTACGTGACGCAGTCGCCAGGAACCGTTTTCAGCATGCTCTGGGGTTTCCCCTTCATGGTCTACGGCCTCGGCTACGACCCCGCTCTTGCCGCCTCGATGCTGATGGTGCTCGTCGCGGCCGGCATGGTTTTCGGCCCCATCCTGGGCATCCTCACCGCACGCTACCCCCAGCGCCGCAGCAACATCGTGCTCGCCGTTGTCATCCTGATGGCGGCGGCCTGGACCGTCGTCCTCGCCTGGCCGGGAACGCCACCGTTCTGGCTCATCATCCTACTCCTCGTCACCCTCGGAATCGGCGGCCCTGGCTCCCTGATCGGGTTCGACTTCGCTCGCAGCTTCAATCCGAAACGCAGCCACGGCTCGGCCAACGGCGTCGTGAACGTCGGCGGCTTCACGGCGAGTTTCGTGATGGTGTACCTGATCGGGGTCCTGCTCGACCTTCAGAATGGCTGGCGAGTCGCCGGGGGAGCGCCGAGCAACCTGTACTCCCTGGAATCCTTCCGGGTCGCCTTCCTCGTGCAGTTCCTGGTCGTCGGGATCGGCGTCGTGTTCCTGCTCCGCGCCCGGCGCCGCACCCGATTCCTGTTGTCCCGCGACGAGGGCGTCGAGGTGGCGCCCCTCTGGATCGCCGTGGCGCGGGCCTGGCGGCGTCCGCGTTCGCGCTGAGCGTGTTCGAGAGGCCGTGAACTGGCTCGTTATATACACAAAGCATGCAATAATTGTCAATAGGGCCCGTTCTGGTCCTGGGTGCACCGTTACCAGTTGATGGTGCGCAGCCCGGGACTTGACATGGGTCCTAGTACTGCCCAAAATCCATATCTGCCCGGCTTGGCGCACGGACCGTTTCCCCCGGTTCACCGCACCTGCGGGCAGCGCCGCCGGTGCACACCCGACGGCATGAGAGGTGTTCGAATGGCAACCCGCACAAAGACCGAGCCAACCGAAGAGACCACCGTTGCCGAGACGGATGCCGCGAAGAAGGCCCCCGCCAAGGCCCCGGCCCGCAAGGCAGCGGCGAAGGCCCCCGCCATCAAGCGCGCCCCCACCAAGGCCGCCGTCGCGAAGGCAGCCGCAGCGGCAGCTGCATCCGATGCCGCCGCCGTCGCTGCTGCCGGTTCAGGCAACGACGACGATGACGACGACGATGACGAGCACCGCACGCCGCGCAAGCGGGCCGGCGCGAAGTCCAAGGCCGGCGCGGACGACCACGACGACCTGAACGGTCACGATGAGGTCGAAGACGACCACAACGACGACGACCACGGCAAGAAGACGCCGACGGAGCCCCTCCCGAGCGGCGCGCTCGTCCTGTCCCTCGTCGACGACGAGGACGAGGTCCCCGTCTACTCGAGCGCCATCACCGGCGCAACGGCAGACCCCGTCAAGGACTACCTGAAGCAGATCGGCAAGGTCGCCCTGTTGAACGCGGCCGAAGAGGTCGAGCTCGCCATGCGCATCGAGGCCGGGCTGTTCGCAGAGGACAAGATGTCCCAGATGACCGACGCGGAAAAGAAGAGTGCGCTCGGGCGCGAACTCCTCTGGGTCGCCAAGGACGGCGCGCGCGCCAAGAGCCACCTTCTGGGTGCGAACCTGCGCCTCGTCGTCTCGCTCGCCAAGCGCTACACGGGCCGTGGAATGCAGTTCCTCGACCTGATCCAGGAAGGCAACCTTGGACTGATCCGCGCCGTCGAGAAGTTCGACTACACCAAGGGCTTCAAGTTCTCCACATACGCCACGTGGTGGATCCGCCAGGCGATCACACGCGCCATGGCCGACCAGGCCCGTACCATCCGCATTCCCGTGCACATGGTCGAGGTCATCAACAAGCTCGCCCGCGTGCAGCGCCAGATGCTCCAGGACCTCGGTCGCGAACCCACGCCGGAAGAACTGAGCCGCGAACTCGACATGACCCCGGAAAAGGTCGTCGAGGTGCAGAAGTACGGCCGCGAACCGATCTCCCTGCACACCCCGCTCGGCGAAGACGGCGACAGCGAATTCGGTGACCTCATCGAGGACACCGAGGCCGTCGTCCCCGCGGACGCCGTCGGATTCACCATGCTGCAGAAGCAGCTCGAGAGCCTGCTCGACTCGCTCTCCGAGCGCGAAGCCGGCGTGATCCGGATGCGCTTCGGCCTCGGCGACGGCATGCCCAAGACGCTCGACCAGATCGGTGACACCTTCGGAGTGACCCGCGAGCGCATCCGCCAGATCGAATCCAAGACGATGGCCAAGCTGCGTCACCCGTCGCGGTCGCAGTCACTACGCGACTACCTCGAATAGAATCCCGTGCGCTATGCACCGGCAATCCTGGTCGGCCGAACTGTGCGGGTCCTCGCGCGCTGGCGAAAGCCGGGCGGGGGATCCGCGGTTCCCGGCCTCGTCGTCAACAAGATCGCTCCGGGGTTCCTCGCGAGCGTTCTGAACGGCTTTCCAGACGGTCTCGTGATCGTGTCCGGCTCGAGCGGCAAGTCCACGACCACCAAGATGCTCGTCGCGGCCCTCCGTGCGCACGGCGTCACGGTGTTCACGAACCAGTCGACCGCCAACATCAGCCAGGGACTCACCTCCGCCCTGCTCGAGGAGGTCAGCCTCACCGGTCGGATCCACGGTGACATGGCCGTGCTCGAAATGGATGAGGGGCACGGCGCCCTCATCTCGGCGACGCTCAACCCCCGGGTCGTGGCACTGACGAACGTCATGGTCGACCAGATCGACCGTTTCCACGACTCCGACATGGTCGTGGCCATGCTGGCCAGGATCGCGAACCGTGCGAGCGGGACCGTCGTCATCAACGCAGACGACGCGTCCCTCCTCGGCCTCGTCGACCACCTCGACGGCCCGGCCGCCGTGGCCCGCTACGGTGTGACGGCGGAGATCCTCGCGGAGAACCCGCGCGGTCTCGGCTACAGCGTGACCGCGTCCGAGCGGATGCCGCCGGTCGGCGGCATCCTGCTCACGCGCGTCTCCGGTCGCTCGGCTTCGGTCCTGCTCGACGGCCGGTCCTTCGACCTCGGCTTGCCTGCGCGCGGCGTGCACTACGCCGTGGACGCACTCACCGCGATCGCGGCCGCCCGGGCCGCTCTCGGGGACCGCTTCGACGCGGCAACGGCCTGCGCCGCCGTATCCGCGATCCCGCCCGTCTTCGGCAGGGGCGAGATCGTCACCGTCCGCGGCCGCCGCGTCGAGTTCGTGCTCGTGCAGAACCCGGCGAGCTTCCAGCTCAACGTCGACAGCCTCGAACCCGGCCTCGACCAGGTCCTGGTCGCTATCGGGTCCGATGTCCGCGATCCGTCATACTTCTGGCCGGTCGACACCTCCGGCCTCGGCCGGGTGCTGATCGTGTCTGGATCGAAGGCCCACGACATTGCACTGCAGCTCGCATACGACGGGGTTGTCGTCGACCGGATCGAGCCAGACCTCGGCCGGGCACTCGACGACTTCCTGGCCCTGCCGGATCCGGAGCACGGCATCAAGACCATCATCTTCTCGGCGGATTCGATGCGGCGCACCCGCGCACACCTCGGCCTCGCCTCGAACCGGGAGGGTTGAGCCATGCGCGCACTCACGATACTGTCCGTGCTTCCCGAACTCCTCGACACCAACGGGGACGCCGCCAACGCACGCGTGCTCGCACAGCGCGCCCGCTGGGCCGGCTTCGACGCGACCATCGTGCCGGTCAGGTCGCTCGAGGAACTCCCGAGCAAGGTCGACGCGATCGTGATCGGTTCCGGAAACGACTCCGACCTCCTGGCGACGCGCGATCTCCTGGCCCCCCTGGTCAATGCTCTGCGCGCGTGGACAACGGCGGGCGTTCCCGTGCTCGCGGTCGGAACCGGCTGGGAACTCCTGAGCTGGGGAGTCGAACTCGCGGACGGCAGCGTCGTCGAAGGTCTCGGTCTCGTCGCGGGGCGTGCTGTCCCGCTCGCGGAGCGTGCGACGGGCGACCTTGTCGTCGAATCAGCGTTCGGCCGGCTCGTGGGCTTCGAGAACCACGCCCGCAGCTACGTCGGAGCGGAGGCATCCGTTCTCGGCCGGGTGCTCAGCGGCGTGGGCAACGGGGCGAAGACGGAGGGTCTCCGAATGGGGAGCTTCCTCGGCACGCACCTGCACGGTCCGGTCCTCGCCCGCAATCCGGGTCTGGCGGACCATATCCTCTCCGCAGCGGTCACGCGGGCAGGCGGCGTCTATGTGCGTTCGGAGCGCGCAGCTGCCGCCGATGCGATCGCGGAGGCCGCGACGGCCGTCGTGGTCTCCACCCTCAGCCTCGACGCGGACTCCTAGAGGCACAGCGGACAAGAAAACGGCGCCGCCGCGACCTCAGTCGCGTCGACGCCGTTTCCGGTCGTACTGCCTGTCGCGTTACGAACGCTGGTCTTCGAGGAGCCTGCTGGACTCGTCGTGCCAGCTGTCCGCGATGGCGGAGAGTTTTTCCTGGTGCTTGCGACCGTGGTGGGC
The DNA here is from genome assembly GCF_035019805.1 of Cryobacterium sp. 10I1. Classification (NCBI taxonomy): domain Bacteria; kingdom Bacillati; phylum Actinomycetota; class Actinomycetes; order Micrococcales; family Microbacteriaceae; genus Cryobacterium; species Cryobacterium sp. 10I1. Next base: position 11,464 of record NZ_JASJVF010000033.1, on the reverse strand, counting down.
GCAGAACATCAGTTCGCTGTTGTTGACGCTGACGCGAATGTACGCCTGCGCGCCACACGCGTCACACCTGTCGGCGGCCGTGAGCTGGTGCGTGGCGCTCTGGTTTTCGATGGCACCATGTGCTGCGATCTGGGACATTTTTTTCCTCCTCCAGACTGATACCAAGCGATACCAATTGAACTTGGTCCTATACAAACACGGCCGAGCCTCGATAAGGAGTCGATTCGGTTACATTTCGCTTACCGCGTAGCGGATTGCTCACTGCAGTGAGGAGGTGAGTCGCGCCAGGCTGTCACCGATTTTCTGGGTGACCGGCCGTGCGAGCCAGTCGGCTAGTTCGAGCCTGACGCTGTTGGCCCGGTAGCCGTCTTCGACGAGCCGCATGCCGGTTGTGAAGTCCCGTCCGTGGACGAGCACCGAAATCTCCATGTTGAGACGGAATGAGCGGATGTCCATGTTGCTCGATCCGATCACGGCGATGTCATCATCGATCGTGAAGTGCTTGGCATGCAGCACCGTCGGGGCTCGGTACAGGTAGATGGAGACGCCTGCGCGCAGCAATGCCTCGTAGTACGACCGCTGGGCGTGGTAGACGAGGGCCTGGTCTCCGACAGCGGAGACGAACAGCTCGACGTCGAGTCCGCGCGACGCCGCGGTGATGATCGCGAGGAGCGTGGACTCCTCCGGCACGAAATACGGGCTCGTGATACTCACCCGGCGTTCGGCCTTGTGGATCAGCAGGGCGTAGAGCTTCAGGTTGTTGTCGTTCTCGAAACTCGGCCCGCTCGGGACGACTTGCGCGTCCAGGCGCTCCACCCGGGGCTCGAGCAGCAGCGGGGTCGTGTCGAGCGGGAGCAGGGCATCTGTCTCGCTGTACCAGTCGGTGACGAAGACGGCGTCGAGCTCCCGGACGACCGGCCCGTCGAGCCGCACCATGAGCTCGTGCCAGCGCAGGCCTCTCGCGAGATTCTTCTTCTTCAGGTAGGTCGGGTCGATCAGGTTCTGCGAACCGGTGAACCCGATCCGACCGTCGACGACGACGAGTTTGCGGTGGTTGCGCAGGTCGGGTCGTTGCCAGTGCCCGCGCAACGGCCGGAGCGGGAGCATGGCGTGCCATTCGGCGCCCATGTCCGACAGGGCGGCGAGTGTCTCGGCCCGCCGGGGCAGGAGGAACCCGGAGAGATGGTCTGAGAGCACCCGGACGGTGACACCCCGCGCGATCGCCCGGCGCAGCGCGTCGAAGAACGGCTCCGTGACGCTGTCGAGCACGAGGATGTAGAACTGGACGTGCACGTACTCCGTCGCGGTGTCGACGGCCGCCGTCATGGCAGCAAGGGATCCTTCGTAGTCCGGAAGCAAGGCGGCTCGGTTGCCGCCGACCATGGGCAGCGCACCGAGGTTGACATTGAGCTGGACCGCGGACGGCAGCCACTGCGGCCACTGTTCGCGGTGGCTGACCTGGTGGAACCCTTCCGTCCGGGACAGGATGAGTTCGTTGACCTCGCGTTGCTTGTCCCGCCGAGGGGCGGGGAGCCGTCCGAACCCCACGAGCAGGAACGCGACGGCTCCGAGGTAGGGGATGAAGACGATCGTGAGTACCCAGGCGATCGCGCTCGCGGGCGACCGGTTCGCCGACACGAGCACGGTGGCCGTGAAGCCGACGATCACGTGCACCATGATCAGGACGAGAGCGACGGTTTCGAGATCCTGCATCCGGGTGCCTCAGCGGGTGTTCCGGGTCGGCGCGATGCTGTCCGCCGTGAAGTTCAGTGCGAGGTCGATCAGCAGCCGGGTGCCGAACCCCGTCGCCCCCTTGGTATTCCACAGCTCGTCTGTTTCCGACTGCATGGTACCCGCGATGTCGAGGTGAGCCCAGGGCACGTCCTTGACGAACTCGGCGAGGAACAGGGCGGCGGCCGTCGCCCCGGCGTACTTGCCGCCCATGTTCGACAGGTCGGCGACGTCGGACTTCAACTGGGGTCGGTAGCGGTGTTCGAGCGGCAGTTGCCAGATCGACTCCGCCGTAGCGCGAGACGCGGCGATGGCGCGGTCGACGAGGGCCTGGTTGTTTCCGAAGACGGCGGCCGTGTGCGTGCCCAGGGCCATCAGCGCGGCCCCGGTGAGCGTAGCGACGTCGATGATCGCGTCCGGATTCTCCTCGCCGGCCAGGACCAGGGCATCGGACATGACGAGGCGGCCTTCCGCGTCGGTGTTCTTGATCTCGACGGTGGTTCCGCCTCGGATGGTGAGGACGTCGCCGAGCTTCATGGCGGAGCCGCCCGGCATGTTGTCCGTGCACATCAGGAAGGCGGTCACCGCGGACGCGCAGTCCAGGGCGCGGAGTGCCGTCATCATGGCCAGGACGGCGGCGGCGCCGGCCATGTCCATCTTCATCAGCAGGTGCATCGGGTCGGAGGGCTTCAGCGAGATCCCGCCGGAGTCGTACATGATGCCCTTGCCGACCAGCGCGAGGTGGGCGGGAGGCGCCTCACCGTCCGTTGGCGCCGCACCGACCGTTGGCGGGGGAGAGTACGTCACCTTGATGATCCGTGGCTCTTCGACGCTTCCGGCATTCACGCCGAGGAGACCGCCACAGCCCAGCTCGATGATCTGCTGCTTGTCGAAGACATCGACGGCCAGCCCGTGTTCGAGGCCGAGGCCGATCGCGATGGTGCCGAGATCGGTGGCGGTGAGGTGACTCGGCGGAGTGTTGGCCAGGTCCCGGGCGAGATTTGTGGCGCGTGCGGTGATCTCGCCGACACGGACCCCCACGCGAGCCTGATCCGCGACCCCGGAGCCGGTACTCGGGGTGTCGAGGACGATGTCGAGGGTGACGAGCGCGCAATGGTCGGAGGAAGGCTGCAGCTCGACGTATCGGTAGCGGGCGAGCAGGACCCCTTCGACGACCGCCTGGCCGACGGTCGCAGCGTCGAGGGGGAAGGTGTCGCCGATCGCGAGTGCGATCCGGGGATAGCGCTGGGCCGCCCGCGCGAAGGTGGCCGCGACGTCGCGCAGGAGATCCGCATCCTGGGCATCCGCGGGTCCGGCACCGACGACGATGAAGATCGGACCGTTCGGTTGGGGGAGAAGCAGGGTCTGCCCGATGCTGCCGGTGAAGCCGGCAGAGACGAGGGTGGCCCGTTCGGCACCCAGCGTCAGGGGAAGGGGGCCATCCGGGCCGATGAGGAATCCGACGGCGTCAAGACCGACCGGCACCTCGGAGACGACGAGGATTCCGACAGCGGAGGCCGGAGTCTGGGATGGCGTCCGGGTGAACGATTCCGGGATGAGTTTGTATGTGCCGAGGGACATGCGCGGTCTACGCGATCGCCTGGGCCTTGAGCAGGGCGAATTCCGCATCGGTGAGGGCGCCGGCAGTGTGCAGCGCAGCGAGGCGCTCGATCTTGCTGATGATGTCCTCCTGGGGTGCCGCTGGCGGGACGGCGACAGGCGCCGTCGCAGCGATGGGCGCAGCGACGGCCGGGGCGGCTGCAGCAGCGGCCGCCTGCTTGCGTGCGGCGGAGCCGTGAACGGCATTGCTCGTCGCGGTTGCTGTTCCGACGATGACGGCAGTGCGTGCCGCACTTGCCGCGAGTCCGCGTGAACGTCGTCCGAATGCCATGGTGTTCCTCTCGAGTGGTTTAGCCGGGGTGGTGTTCGTGGTGTTGTGGTCGGGTCAGGTCAGGGGTGGAAAGGCCAGAAGACTGGAACCAGGAAGGTGGCAACGGCGACGAAGAGCAGCAGGAGGGGCAGCCCGAGCTTCCAGTAGTCGCCGAAGCGGTACGCTCCAGGCCCCATCACCATGGTGTTCGCCGGGGTCGCGACCGGGGTGAGGAACGATGCTGCCGCTGCGACCGTGACGCCCATCAGCAGGGGGAGCGGTGAGATCCCCGTTTCGGTTGCGATCGCGATGGCGATCGGACCAAGGATGAGTGCTGTGGCCATGTTGCTGATCAGCTGCCCGAGCACGCTCGTGACGACGGCGATACCGAAGAGCAGCAGATAGGGGCTCGAGGTGCCCACTGCGGCGACGAGCCCGTTCGCGATGACGTCGGCAGCGCCGGAGACCTGGATGGCGGTCGACAGCGGAATCATCCCGCCGACGAGGATGAGGGTCGTCCAGGAGATCGAGCGGTGCGCCTGGGAGACCGTGAGCACGCGCAGGAGGACCATCGCCGCCGCAGCGGTCAGGGCTGCAACCGCCGCAGGCACGATCCCGGTGGCAAGCAGGACGACCATGCCGGCGAGGATCACGAGGGCGGTCGTTGCGCGCGGGCCCATCGGCACGGCCTGGCGACGAATCAGCTGGGGTGCGTCGACGACGACGACGTTGGGGTCTGCGGTGTTCCGGTCGAGCGCCTGCCACGGGCCGCGCAGCAGCAGCACGTCTCCAGCGGCGAGGACGGCATCCGTCAGGTCCTCCCCGCTCCGCTGGATCGCGATGACGACGAGTTCCCCACTGTCCGTCACCATTCCCGTGAAGACGCTTTCACCCACGAAGGACGAGCGTGGTGCGATGACGACCTCTGTGACACCGTTCTTCCGGCCCAGCAGGCTTCCCGCGTCCGCGAGAGAGTACTGGGCTGCGAGGGTACGCGCGTGGTCGCTGAGATCCTTGGGCGCGACCTGGGCGGTTCGGTTGGGCAGGAGCCTCGGGCCGAGGAATACGGTGATCAGGATGGTCCCGACGACGAGCGGGAGGCCGACGAGGCCGAATTCGAAGAATCCGAACGGTGCATGGCCCGTGCTGACCGCGAGCTCGGAGACGAGCACATTGACCGGGGTTCCGGTCAGGACGAGAAGGGACCCGGCATGTGCGCCGAAGGCGAGTGGCATCAGCATCTGGGAAGGAGGCTGCCGAATCCGGATCGCGAGCACGACGACCATCGGGAGCAGGGACGCGACGGCGCCGTTGACGCTGATCAGGGCGGTGACGACCGCAACGAGCAGCATCACGAACGTCACGATGATGCGCCGGTTCGTTCCGGTGCGTTTGGTGAGCTGCTGGCCGGCCCAGGTGGTCACCCCGGTCGCGTCGAGTGCTTCGCTGACGACGAACAGGGCGGCGATGAAGACGATGACCGGGTCGCCGAACCCCGCCAGGGTCTGCTCGAAAGAAATCACACCGGTCAGGAAAAGCGACAGCGCGACGCCGATGGCGACGATCTCCACGGGAACCGCGTTCCAGACGAAGAGCACGATCGCGGCGAGAAGCACGAGCAGGGTGATCGAGATGTCGTTCACGGCTGCGCCCCAGGATGCCGGTGAACGGCGTCGCCGCGTGGCCTGCTCATGACCGGGAGGCCGGCCGTTCCAGGCCGTCCTCGTCGTCGTCCGGTTCCTTGCCGCTCGAGAGCGCCGCGGGGATGTCCCCGGGAATGTAGTCCGGCATCCGCCCGGCCGGGATGATCGCGAGGAGTGCGATGCCGGCGAGGCCGAGCAGCGAGATCTGCAGGGCACGGAGCCGCGCGTCCTCGTTGATGGCAACGGCCTCTGCAACCTGCTCCGGGGTGGCGGATGTCTGGCTCAGGACCGACTCGAGGTGGTCGTTGGTGACGAAGTTCACACTGTCGAGGGGCACTTGCGCGACCAGTTCCGGCGGCAGGGCCTGGCTGCTCGCGACACTCGACGCCACGATCGCGCTGAGGATTCCGACGGCGAAGACGCTCGCGACGGCGATGCCGACGCTCCCCGAGATGTTGTGGACGAGGCCGCGCCAGGCGCCTACGTCTCCGGCGAGGCGTTTCGGGGCCGCGGAGAGCAGGGTGTTGAACACGAGCGCCACAATCGCCCCCTGGCCGAGGCCGAGGATGATGAGGCCGATGACGACGGCGAACTGTTCCCATTCGTTCCGGATCGTGAAGGCGAGGATCACCAGCCCGAGGGCGACGACGACGAACCCCACCCGGGCGATCTGGTGCGGCGGGTACCGCTTGTACAGGGTGGCCACGACGGAGCTGGCGATGAAGATCGAGAGGGTGTACGGGATGATCGAGATCGAGGTCTGGAAGCTCGACCGGCCCTGCACGATCTGGATGTAGAGCGGGATCAGGAAGTTCGCCGCGGTTCCCACGAACAGCATCGCCGCCATCGCGAAGGTCGTCGCCTTCTCGGATCCGGACTTCAGCACCTCGAGGTCGAAGATCTGCGGCAGGTGCGCGGCCTTCCTCCGGCGCAACCACACGAAGAACGCCTGCCCGCCGATCGCCCCGAGGAGGATCAGGACCGGCGCAGGGGAGACCCCCAGGACCGTGAAAGGCGCGCTGGGCGTGGCCAGGACCACGCCCCAGGAATTCAGGCCGCTGAACCCGAAGCTCAGCAGGATGATGGACCCCGCAGCGAGGACGGCGCCGACCCAGTCGATCACGACGGCGGGCTGGGGCGGCACGACCTTCAACCGGAAACTCAGCAGCAGGTTCACTGCCGCGAGCGCCACGATCAGGGCGAAGGAATACCGCCAGCCGATCGTGGACGCGAAGGTACCCGCGATGAGGAGCGCGAGCACCCCGGCCGCGGGGATGGCCGCCGCGAGGAACCCGATTGAGCGGGCCTGCTGCTCACCGGAATAGTTCGCCGCGATGAACACCACGAGCGCCGGCGCGATCAACGCGATCACCGCACCGGACGCGGCTTGCGCGATGAACAGCATCGTCGGACTCACACTCACGGCAACGGCCGCCATCGCGAGTCCATGGATGACGACTGCGATCTGGAACACCCGGCGGGACCCGAACTTCGCACCCAGCTTGGCACCGAGCAGGATGAACGCCGCCATCGCGAACGTGCCCGCGGTGATCGCCGTCCCCACACTCGTCGCTGGAGTGTTCAGATCCGTCGTGATGCCCTGCATCGACACCGTCAACGCATTCACCGCGAACGACGCCTGAATCTGCGTGAGCACGACCACGACCAACGGCAACCACGACGCTGCAACGGCAGGGCGGGTGGCACCCCCGGGTACGACGGTCTCTGAGGACATCCTTCACGCTCCCATCTGGGTTTCCGACTGGTTCTGTCTGGGTCTGTCCGGCGAATTCTTGTCAGACTAGGGCCACTGATCCGGCGTCCAGCAGAGTTGGCGCAGGACTGCGCTTGTGCTGGCGCAAGAACGCCGTGCCGGGTCCGGAGCTGTCAGGCGACAACCCGGAGTTCTTCCGCGTTGCATTGTGTTCCCGTTTGGGGGGCGATAGCCTGCGGTTCTGGAATGGATCGCAGGTCTGCGTCGCAGCGGGCCGCGCGGAGATCGCGCAGCAGAAGTGAGGGGTTTCAGATGTGGGTGCCGGTGTCCAGCGACGCGGTGCGGCATCTCACCGTTCAGTCCGGCATCCCGGTTCCGCTTCCCGACGACGCTGTCGGCTTCCTCGCGCAGCGCCTCGAGGTTCCGGCCTCTGACGTGTTTCATTTTTCGGCGATCAGGAAAGTGATCGGCAGCACGACGGTGACGCTCGCCACCCAGTCGGCCTTCCGCTACACAGGGGGCACCGATTCCACCGCGGGGGTCCTGCACGTCGGTTTCATGCTCAATGGCAGCATGACGATCGGACTCGGTCAGCACCCGCCCCAACGGTTCAGCCCGATCAGCGCATACGTGATGCCGGCGGGGGTCGCGTCGTCCGTCCAGACGACGGAGGTCACGCGCGGACTCGGCATCCAGCTTCCCCAGGCCCGCCTGATAGCGAGGGGGATCCAGCTCGAGGGTGAACGCCTGCGCCTCGAACGCTCGGCGTCTCTCGCCGCGCCCCTGCGGGTCCTGGCGCTCGCGGTGGTCGAAGCGGCCTGGACGCCGACGGCCATCGGAGTGTCTGTCACAGAGAGGACGATCGAGGACCTCGTGGTCGGCATTTTTCTGGAGGGCGACGGTTATGCCATGGACAGCGCTGACCTCCGGGCGGGCCTGCGCATGCGCGCCGTCGCCCACATCGAGGCCAGGCACCGGAACCGCGATCTCAGTCCTGCTGTCGTTGCCGCCCAGCTGGGGATCTCCCTGCGGCACCTGCAGCGCGCGTTCGAGGGCGGGGGCAGTACTGTCGCCGCGGAGATCAGCCGGTGTCGCGCGGAGTCTGCCGCCCAGCTGCTGCTCGCACCGCGCACGGCGGGGCTGACAATCGCCGACATCGCAACGCGTTCCGGATACACGTCCGCTTTCGAGCTCCGCGCCGGGTTCCGCGCACGGTATGGCGTCCTGCCCTCCCAGTACCGCATCGGCGGCATCGCCCTGCCGGAGACACGAGCGTCCGGACGTGCGTAATCCCCGGTCCTCGGCCAGTATTCTTGGGACGGTGAGTTCTTCTGACTATTCCGCCCGCCACCTCTCGGTCCTCGAAGGCCTCGAGGCCGTGCGCAAGCGCCCCGGCATGTACATCGGCTCGACCGACTCCCGGGGGTTGATGCACTGCCTCTGGGAGATCATCGACAACTCCGTCGACGAGGCGCTCGGCGGATTCGGTGCCGGAATCGACATCGTGCTGCACCCGGACGCGAGCGTCGAGGTCAGCGACACCGCCCGCGGTATCCCCGTTGACATCGAACCGAAGACCGGACTGACCGGCGTCGAGGTCGTCTTCACCAAATTGCACGCCGGCGGCAAGTTCGGCGGCGGTTCGTATGCGGCGTCGGGTGGACTGCACGGAGTCGGCGCATCCGTCGTGAATGCCCTGTCGGAGCGCCTCGACGTCGAGGTCGACAGGGACGGCAAGACCTGGGCGATGTCCTTCCACCGCGGTGAACCCGGACTGTTCGCCGACACCGGGGAGAAGAGTCCGGACGCCCCCTTCACCCCCTTCGAACACCAGAGCGAACTCCGTGTGGTCGGCAAGGTCCGTCGAGGCGTCACGGGAACCCGTATCCGCTATTGGGCGGATCGGCAGATCTTCACCAAGGGCGCGACGTTCCAGACCGAGGAACTGCTCGAACGGGCCAGGCAGACGGCGTTCCTCGTTCCCGGGCTCGCCTTGTCGATCGACGACCGCCGTGGCGATGAGCCCGTTGTCGAGGTATTCCGGTTCGAGGGTGGCATCTCCGAGTTCGTCGAGCACCTCTCGACGGATGCCGCGATCACGGACACCTGGCGCCTCACCGGCCACGGCACGTTCACCGAAACCGTTCCTGTGCTGATGCCGACGGGTGCCATGGTCCCGACCGAGCTCGTCAGGGACTGCGCCGTCGATATCGCGCTGCGCTGGGGGACCGGCTACGACACGATCGTCCGCAGTTTCGTGAATATCATCGCGACGCCCAAGGGCGGCACCCACCAGGCCGGATTCGACGCCGGGCTGATCAAGTTCCTCAGGGCCCAGGTCGAACTCAACGCGCGCAGGCTCAAGATGGGTTCTGACAAGCTCGAGAAGGACGACGTGATGGCGGGGCTCACCGCCGTGCTCACCGTGCGTCTGCCCGAGCCGCAGTTCGAGGGACAGACCAAGGAGGTCCTCGGAACGCCCGCCGTGCGCGCGATCGTCGCGAACGTCGTCGCCCAGGCGATGAACGAACGCTTCGTGTCCACCCGGCGCGACGACAAGACGCAGGCGGCCGTGCTGCTCGACAAGATCGTCGCGGAGATGAAGTCGCGCATTTCCGCCCGTGCCCACAAGGAGACGCAGCGGCGCAAGAACGCCCTCGAAAGCTCCTCCCTGCCCGCGAAGCTCGTCGACTGCCGCAGCAACGACGTGCTGAACAGCGAACTGTTCATCGTCGAAGGCGACTCGGCGCTCGGCACCGCCAAGCTCGCGCGCGACAGCGAGCACCAGGCCCTGCTGCCCATCCGCGGCAAGATCCTGAACGTGCAGAAGGCATCCGTCGCCGACATGCTCTCCAACCTCGAGTGCGCCTCGATCATCCAGGTCATCGGCGCCGGCTCCGGCCGCAGCTTCGATCTCTCGGCGGCGCGCTACGGCAAGGTCATCATCATGAGCGATGCGGATGTCGACGGGGCGCACATCCGCACCCTGCTGCTAACCCTGTTCTTCCGGTACATGCGCCCGATGATCACAGAGGGGCGGGTGTTCGCCGCGGTGCCGCCCCTGCACAGAGTGGTCGTGATGAACCCGGGCTCGAAGCCCAATGAGACCATCTACACCTACTCGGAACCCGAGCTGCACAGCGTGCTTGCGGCCCTGAAGAAAAGCGGAAAGCGGTACCAGGACCCGATCCAGCGGTACAAGGGGCTCGGCGAGATGGACGCGGACCAGCTGGCGACGACGACGATGGAGCGCTCGCACCGGATGCTCCGCCGCGTGCGGGTCGCCGATGCCGAGCAGGCCGGCAAGGTCTTCGAACTCCTGATGGGCAACGACGTCGCCCCGCGCAAGGAGTTCATCATCGAAAGCTCGGACAAGCTCAGCAGGGACCGCATCGACGTGTAATGCCTGTTCACGGTGATATGGTCGCCGCACACTGCCGGCACTGGCGCCGGCACAAGGCGGAGGGCATTCCAGATGAGCACCCAGGCGGACCAGGCAGGATTCCAGCAGGCACGGTTCACGGGCCGGACCGTCATCGTGACCGGGGCGGGCAGCGGCATCGGGAGGGCGACGGCGCTCCGGCTCCTCAGCGAGGGCGCCCGCGTCATCGCCGCCGATATCTCGGCGGAGCGTCTCGCGGCTCTGGAGCAGAGCAGCGGCAGCGGGGAGCTCGTCGGCGTGGCCGGCGACGTGAGCCTGCAAGCGGATGTCGACGCGCTCGTGCTGGCCGCGGGACCCACGGTCGACGGGCTGGTCAACAATGCCGGGATCATGGACTCGTTCCTCCCGACGGCGGAGATCACCGACGAGGTGTGGGAGCGGGTCTTCCGGGTGAACGTGACCTCGCAGATGCGGCTGATGCGTGCCGTGCTGCCCGGCATGGTCTCGGCCGGTTTCGGGCGGATCGTGAACATCGCAAGCGAGGCAGGCATCCGCGCGGGAGCATCGGGCACCACGTACAGCGCGTCCAAGCACGCCGTGATCGGACTGACCAAGAGTACGGCGTTGTTCTACGGGCCGAAGGGGGTGCGCTGCAATGCGGTGGCGCCCGGCGCGGTGAAGACGAACATCGAGGCTCCGTTCCTGTCCGCGTGGGCCGCCGAGCGTCTCGGACCGATCATGCAGACGACCATTCCGGCCCCTGCGGAGCCGGAGGAGCTGGCCGCGTCCATTTGCTGGTTGCTGAGCGAGGACTCGCCCAACGTCAATGGAGCCGTCCTGATGTCCGACGGCGGCTGGTCGACAATCTAGCGAACGCCGGTCTGCGGAGGTCAGGCGGGCGGGGCGAACGCGGAACTGGGCAGGTCGCGCTCCCCGGCGGCGATGGCGCCGACGATCCGCGCGGCCACGGCCTCCGGCTGCAGACCGGCAGGGAAGTTCGGCGCGACGCCTGAGATCGGGTGGTCGGCGAGGCCGGTTTCGGTGTGTCCGGGGCGGACGTGCCCGGAAGATTCTGGTTGCGGTTGTACCCGTTGTCGAGTTGCCCGGAGTTGCCCGCGGCCTTG